>DASVUT010000469.1:0-4231 GCA_036386955.1 Sphingomonas sp.
GCTGGGGCGTGCCCGTGACCGGCTATTCGTCCACCGCGATCATCGCCGCGACGGCGTTGGCGAACAGCGATCACACCGCTGTCGCGGTGGTGATCGAAGCGGGGCACGGGGAAGTGTTCGTGCAGCGATATGGGGCCGAGGTCGATGTCCAGGGCACGCTCGTGTCGCTCACCCCGGCCGCGGCGATCGACGTGATCGGGTCGTTGCCGGTCTTTGGCAACGGCGTCGCGCGGCTGACCGCCGTCGCGCCGAGTCTTGTCGCCATGCACGCGGTGCCGAACGCCGCCGACGCGGTCCTGCTGCCCGCCCCCGCCGCCGATCTGCCCCCCCGCCCCATCTATGGTCGCGCGCCTGACGCCAAGCTGCCGGCCGAGGTCGTCGTGGCGCGGGCGGCGGCCTGATGGGCATGGCGGCGATCCTGCTGCGATCGGGGGACGCGCGCGACGTGGCGACGCTCGACGCGCTGATGTCCGCCGCATTCGACCCCCGCTTCGGCGAAGCATGGACGCGGAATCAGTGTCTGGGCGTGCTGGCGCTGCCAGGCGTGCGGCTGACGCTGGCCATCATGGACGATATGCCGGCGGGGTTCGCGATGGCGCGCGGTGTTCTGGATGAGGCCGAACTGCTCCTGCTCGCGGTGGCCCCAGCGTTTCGGCGGAAGGGCGTCGGGGCGGCGTTGCTGCGCGGCGTCATCGCCGAGGCGCAGGGCGCGGGCGTGACGCGGCTGCATCTGGAGGTGCGCGCATCGAACAGCGCGGTGCGGCTCTACACGGCGCATGGGTTCGAACAGGTCGGCGTGCGGTCGCGTTACTATCGCGGCCGCGACGGACAGGCGCATGACGCGCACACCTACGCGCGGCAACTCTGACGCTTATTGCGAGTCGCTATCCTCTTTTCGCAACAAGCTGTTCCGCCTACAAGGCTCGCGAAGCGGAGTGACGACATGGCGCGCAAGATCGACCTGGAAACCCTGTGCAACCAGAAGGGTCTGCGCATCACCGAGCAGCGCCGCGTGATCGCGCGTGTCCTGTCCGAGGCGGAAGACCATCCCGACGTGGAGAAGGTCTATGCGCGGGCATCGTCGATCGACCCCGGCATCTCGATCGCGACGGTGTATCGCACCGTGCGGCTGTTCGAGGAGGCGGGCATTCTCGACCGGCACGACTTCGGTGACGGACGCGCGCGCTACGAACCCTCGCCCGAGGCGCATCACGACCATCTGATCGATGTGGAGACCGGGCGCGTCATCGAATTCGTCGACCCCGAGCTGGAACAGCTGCAAAAAGCCATTGCCGAGAAGCTGGGCTTCCGCCTCGTCGACCACCGGATGGAACTGTACGGGGTCAGCCTGGACCGCAAGAGCTAAGGACCGACGGCTGCGGTTCCTCCGCATCGCCGCACGCCTCGTGGCGCTGATCGCGGCGCTGGGCTGCTACCTCGTGCTGCATCAGGCGTGGCGCCTGGTGCGCACGCCCTCCCCCTGGCCGCGGCGGTTCCTGGCACGCGTCGGGCGGATCGTCGGCGCCCGGCTGCGGATCGTAGGCGCGGCGCGTCAAGGCGACGTGATGCTGTTGTCGAACCACCTGAGCTGGATCGACATCATGCTGCTCGCCGACGCGACCGGGGCCGCCTTCGTTGCCAAGGCGGAATTGGCGCGCGTTCCCGTGATCGGCTGGCTGTGTCGGCTGAACGACACGATCTTCGTCGCGCGCGGGGATCGGCTGGGGATCGCGGACCAGGTCGCGACCGTGCGCGATGCGCTCATCACGGGGCGGCCGGTCGCGATCTTTCCCGAAGGAACCACGGGCGACGGGGTGACCCTGTTGCCGTTCAAGCCCGCGCTGCTCGCCGCGCTCGATCCGCCGCCGCCGGGGATCGTCGCGCAAGGCGTGCGGATCGACTACGACGCGCCCGAACTCGCCTGGTTCGATGACGAACCGGGCATCACGCATGCGCTGCGCGTACTCGGGCGGCCGGGGAGCTTCGCGGCGCGGTTGACCTTCACCGAACCGGTCGACCCCCTCGCCTTTCCAGGCCGCAAGGCGATCGCGGCGGAGGCGCGCCGGCGCATCGGTGACGCAGTGGTTTCGGCGACGCGTGCGATCGGCTAGGGCCCGCGACCATGACGTTGCCCAAGCCCGCCCCCCGCACCTTTCACGTCAAGTCGTTCGGATGTCAGATGAACGTCTATGACGGCGAGCGCATGGCCGAACTGATGACGGCTGACGGGCTGGTCGCGGCCGATGCGGACGCCGCCGACCTCGTCGTGCTCAATACCTGCCACATCCGCGAAAAGGCGACCGAGAAGGTTTACTCGGACATCGGCCGTATCCGCAAGGACGCGCGCGGGCGCGGCGAGCGCGTGCCAATGATCGCGGTGGCCGGCTGCGTTGCGCAGGCCGAAGGAGCCGAAATCGTCGCGCGTGCGAAGGTCGACGTGGTCGTCGGGCCCCAAGCGTATCACAACCTGCCCGAGCTGGTCGCGCGCGCGGCGAGCGGCGCGGCGGCGCTCGACACCGACATGCCGCTGCTATCCAAGTTCGGCCGTCTCCCCGCGAGGCGGCGCGTCGGGCCAAGCGCGTTCCTGACGGTGCAGGAAGGCTGCGACAAGTTCTGCACCTATTGCGTCGTGCCCTATACGCGCGGGGCCGAGGTCAGCCGTCCGTTCGCCGCGATCATCGACGAAGCGCGTGCGCTGGTCGATGCGGGTGCGCGCGAGATCACGCTGCTGGGGCAGAACGTTAATGCCTGGGATCATGACGGGCGTGGATTGCATGATCTGATCGCCGACCTCGATCGCATCCCTGGACTGGCGCGGATCCGCTACACCACCAGCCATCCCAACGACATGGCGCAGGAACTGATCGACGCGCACCGCGATGTCGGATCGCTGATGCCGTTCCTGCATTTGCCTGTCCAATCGGGCAGCGACCGGGTGTTGCGCGCGATGAACCGGTCGCACGACCGGTCATCCTATCTACGGCTGCTCGACCGCGTGCGCACGGCGCGGCCGGACATTGCGCTGTCGGGCGATTTCATCGTCGGATTTCCGGGCGAGACCGAGGCCGAGTTCGCCGAGACGCTGAGCCTGGTCGACGCGGTCGGGTACGCACAGGCGTATTCATTCAAGTACAGCCCGCGCCCGGGCACGCCGGCGGCAACCATGGGCGATGCCGTGCCCCCTGACGTGATGGGCGACCGATTGCAGCGGCTGCAGGCGGCGCTGAACCGCGATCAGCAGGCGTTCAACGCTGCGTCCATCGGTCGACGGTTCGAGGTGCTGGTCGAGCGCGCGGGCAAGCTACCGGGGCAAATGCTGGGCAAATCGCCCTGGCTCCAGTCCGTACACCTGATGACAGACGCTCCGGTGGGCGCGCTGGTCACGGTCGATCTGGTCCAGGCGGGGCCGAACTCGCTGGCAGGGATCGAACGGGCCTGATCACCGGTTGTGTATTGTGCGGCGACCGATCACCTTGGTGTCCGTGAACCAGCACGAAAGGGCCGCATGAGTCGCAAACCCGTTCCCGCACAACCCGGCGACCGCAGTCGTGTCGAGGTGTTGTTCGACAAGCCGCAACTGCTGTCGACGCTCTTTGGTCAGTACGACCATAATCTGGTGGCGCTGGAGAACCGGCTGGGCGTCTACATCACCGCGCGCGGCAACCGCGTCGGGCTGGAAGGCACCGCCGAACAGGTGGCACTGGCGCGCGACGTGCTGCAGGATCTGTACAAGCGGATCGGGCGCGGCGAGGACGTCGATGCGGGGCTGGTCGACGCATCGATCGCGATGGCGGCCGAACCTGAGCTCGACGGGATCGTGCGCGCCGAACAGGGCGGCGGCGCACCGCCGATCATGATCCGGACCCGCAAGAAGACGATCGTGCCGCGCACTCCGGCGCAGGCGCACTACATGCGCTCGCTGACCAGCCACGAGATGATCTTCGCATTGGGGCCGGCGGGCACCGGCAAGACCTATGTCGCGGTGGCACAGGCGGTGGCCCAGTTGATCACCGGCAGCGTTCAGCGGCTGATCCTGTCGCGCCCGGCGGTGGAGGCGGGCGAGCGGCTCGGCTTCCTGCCCGGCGACATGAAGGAGAAGGTCGACCCGTATCTTCGTCCGCTGTACGACGCGCTGTATGATTGCCTCCCCGCCGAACAGGTCGAGCGCCGCATCGCGTCGGGCGAGATCGAGGTCGCGCCGATCGCGTTCATGCGCGGGCGAACGCTGGCG
>DASVUT010000470.1:0-3174 GCA_036386955.1 Sphingomonas sp.
GCCGCAGCCAGGATCGCTCCAGCGCGCGCCCGTTCAGCGTCACGCCCGCGACATAGCTGCCCTCACCGCCGCGCGTGACGGTCAGCCGCCCTTCATCGGGCCGGTCGATCACGATCCTGTCGAACCGCGGGCCGTTCAGAACATAGATGTCCTGCCCCGCGTTCGGAAACAGCCCAAGCGACGCCCAGACATAATAGGACGACATCGCGCCGCTGTCGTCGTCGCCCGGATAGCCCTTGGCGTCGACCATCGCATCGGCATAGCGCGCGGTCCATTTCGCACCCAGATCAGGGCGGCCGGCATAATGGAACAGCGTCGGCGCGAGGAACGCGGGCTCGTTGGAGAAATCCACCTTGCTGGTCTCCAGCCCGTGCTCCAGCCTGCGCACGAACGCATCGCGCCCGCCCATCAGCGTGATCAGGCGGCTCGCCTGATGCGGAACGAAGAACGAATAGCCCCAGGACGCGGCCTCGTAGAAGTACGGCTGCCACGATCCGGGATATTTGATCAGATCGACCGCGATCCAGCGGCCATCATCCTTCCGGGGCACGATGAAGCCACGATAGCCGCTCTCCTCCACCTGCGGGTTGAACAGCGCCTGCCACCCGCGCGCGCGCGCCGTCCATCGATCGGCGTCGGCCGTGTGGCCGAGCCCGCGCGCAACCTGCGCCGCCGCGAAGTCGTTATACGCGTATTCGAGCGTGTCGGAGACGTTCATGATCCCGGGCGAAAGCCACCCGCGCTCGCGATAGGTGTCGTTGTCGCGGCTGCGATCGCCGACCGAGCCGGTCTTCCCCTGCCGCTCGCGATCGGCATTGTGCTTCAGCACCCGGAACGCGCGCGCCCAGTCGACGCCCTTCAGCCCCTTCACATACGCATCGGCGATGACGTTATCGATGTCGTTTCCCCCCTGGTCCGCATGCGGCCGCGTCGCCGATACGCCCGCCGCGACGAAGCTGTCGCGGACCTGCCCGTCGACGCGGAGCCGTTCGGCGAAGGACGCGATGTTGCCGCGCACCATGGCGGGATCGATCATCACCATCAGCGGGAACTTAGTCCGCCACGTGTCCCAGATCGCATATTGATCGTCCCACATCGGCGCGTCGGGCGCGAACCGGGTGAATTCCCCCGTGCGGTCGCGCGGCATCAGCTGCGCATGGTACAAGGCGGTGTAGAATTGCCGCTGTTGCTCAGGGCTCCCCCCGATCGCCGCGATCCGCCCCAGCGCCCGGTTCCAGGCCGCGCGTGCCGAGGCGCGGACCGCATCGAACCGCCAGCCGGGGATTTCCCGGTTCAGGTGCGCGCGCGCGGCGGCGATGCTGCGAAACGAGATGCCGATCTTGACCTGAACCGGTCGCGCGCCCGCCCTGGCGAAGCGCCACCAGCCGCCGACCCGGTCATTGACGCGCGGCGATCGCCGGGTGGCGCCATTTCCGACGTCGCCGTTCAGGAAGGTGCCGACGGCGGTCGGCGCGGTGTCGATCTCCGCGTGGAAATAGACGTCGTACACGCCGGCGCCGAACCCGCCGGTATAGCGCGCCTTCCCGCTCACGCTGCGGCCGTTCGGGGCAAGCGTGATGCTGCTCGTCTCGACGCTGCCCTTTTGGTATTTCAGGATCTGCCCCGGCAATTGATGCGCCAGATCGAGCATCAGGTGCGCCTGGTCACCGGCCGGAAAGGTGAAGCGGTACATCGCCGCATGGTGCGTCGGCGCGACCTCGGTGGTGATGCCGTAGCGGCTTAGCCGTGCGCGATAGGAATACGCCGTCGCGACCTCGTCGGTGACCGGCGAGTCATGGCCCTCGGGCCGGACATCCAACCCCACCTGCGGCGAGAACAGGATGTTGCCATAGGTGCTCCACCCCGTACCGCTGACATGCATCTGGCTGAAGCCTCGAACCGGTTGCCCCGTCTTGTAGCCCGACGTGCCACCGCCCGGCGTGTCGGGGCTGGGATGGATCGATCCGTGCGGCAAGCTGGGCCCGATTACCGTGTTGCCACGACTGGCGGCGTTGCCGATCCGCGGGTCAACCAGATCGGCAGGCGTCTGGGGCAGGGCATCGCGAGCAGGGTGCGCCGATCCGCCGGCGGCGACGCTCAACGCCAGCGCCACCGCCATGGCCGACCGCGTCCGCCGCATCATCCCCGCCATCCTCCCTGGTTTTTCTGCCGATAAGTAATAATGTGTTATGCCAGCGCGGCAAGCGGAAACCAGTAATCTGCATCAAATCGGACGCGCAGTTGTAAATAGATGTTGTAACCCAGCGGCCGGCTTCTATGCCGAACGGTGCACGCGGGCGATACAGCCGCGGCGGTGGAGCAGGGGCGCGGCAAGCGATGGCGACGGCGGTCGAAACGGGTGGATCGCGGGGGATCGAGCAGGGCGATCAGGTGCCGCTCAAGGCATGGCTGGTGCTGGCGCTGCTGTCGCTCGAAAGCATCATCGCGATCATCGATCGGCAGAACATTTCCGCGCTCAAGACGACATTGAAGGGCGTGTTCGGGATGACCGACACGGATTATTCCTGGGTCGTCAACGCCTTCCTCATTCCCTACGCGCTGTTCTTTCCCATTTGCGGGTTGCTGGTCGACCGCTACGGATCGCGGCGCACGCTGTCGATCTTCGTCATCATCTGGTCGGCGGGGACGATCGCCTGCGGCTTTGCGCGGTCGATGCCCGAACTGATCGCGTACCGGGCGATCATCGGCGCGGCGGAGGCGGGGTTGCTGCCGGCGTCACTCGCCGCGCTGATCGTCTGGTTCCCCAAGGCACGCATGGGGACGGCCGGGTCGTTGCGCAGCGCATTCCAGTCGCTGGGGCCGATCATCTGCACGCCCGTCGTCGTACTGATCACGCTAACCTATGGCTGGCATTACGCGTTTTTGGTTCCCGGCGCGATCGGGCTAGGGTTTGGCTTACTGTGGTACCTGACCGACACCAACCCGCCGCGCTACCGGGACAAGCAGCAACGCGTGGTCGAACGCGTGACCTTTCGCATGGTCGCCGTCGATCGGACGCTCTGGGGCGTGCTCGCGGCACGGGTCGTATCCGACCCTTTATGGTTTTTCCTGGCCTATTGGCAGGCGGGGTTCCTGCAGGAGAAAATGGGGCTGGACCTGAAACAGCTCGGCATGGTGCTTTGGATTCCACCGTTGGTCGCGTCGCTCGCCATG
>DASVUT010000471.1:0-1804 GCA_036386955.1 Sphingomonas sp.
CGGCTGGTTCCGCGGCTAAAGTTCGCAACTCACGGTCGATATTCGCCCGCATCCGCGCCGCCCGCCCATCCTCGAGCATCGGCGTCACCGCGTCACGCAGCCGTGTCATGACCGCACTACGCCCGGCCCGGTACGCCGCATCGGGAACATGGGCATATTCGGCCCTGATCCCGTCAGCGTAGAAAACGTACAGCCGCTCACTCGGTGTCCAAAGCACGCCGAGATCCGCCTCCAGCAGGGCGCGCGTGACAGGATCTGTGTCGAGCCGATGGTACTTGGTCGCCAGGATCAGCGCGACGACCGCTGCACGGTCCCCTCGCGGCATCCAGCGTTCCGCGACCGCTGCGGACGCTTCCTCATTGTCGCTCCGACGCGGATCATAGACGATGTCGTGGAACAGCACCGCCTGGATCAGCCGCCGCCGTTCGGCGCCCGTGACATCGGCCTTTGCGATCGCCCGCAGCATCAGCGCATGATGGACGAGCCCGTGCCAATGCCGTGCCGGCGAGGATAGCTCGCCCAGCACAACCGCCCGCATGGCGTCGGATGCGTCTACCGCGTATAAGAACGGCGCGAAGACCTTCGCGCCCCTCACTCCGCCACCTCGCCCAACCGGCGAACCCGCCGGATGCGGGGCTCGCGCTCCAGCGATGCTTCGCGCCGGATCGTCTGGCGCAGTTCGTCGCGCTTCTCGTGGATCGACGCGATCACCGGTCCCATCGCGACACCCAGGTCGACGAGCACCGTTTCGGACAGTTGCAGCGAGCTTTCGAGCGTTTCGGGCACCGCATCGGTCACGCCAGCACGGTACAACTCGGCCGCATGGGCGGGGTCACGGGCGCGCGCGACGATCGTCAGATCGGGCGCGGCTAGCCTGATCCGGCGGGTCAGCCGCACCGTCAGCACCGGATCGTCCATCGTCAGGATCAGCGCGCGGGCGTGCAGAAGGTCCAGCCGGTCGACCAGCTCGCCGCGCCCGACATCGCCGAACAGCACCGGATACCCCTGCTTGCGCGCTTCCACGACCGAGTCGATGTCTGCGTCGATCGCCAGATAGGGCTGATCGTGAACGCTCAGCATATCGGCGACCATGCGACCGACCCTGCCAAAGCCGATCAGCACCGTGCGCGGCGCGTCGCCCGCAAGTGGCGGCAAGGCGGCCGCCTGTGCGACCTGCCCCTCGATCCGCCGCGACATGGCGCGCCCGGCCTGCGCCAGCAGGGGGGTGATCGTCAGTCCGATCGCGGTGACCGTTTGCCAGAAGCTGGCCGTGCCGGCGGAGATCAGCTGCGCCTGCGCTGCGGTCCCGAGCACGATGAGCGTGGTTTCCGACGGGCTGCCCATCAGCAATCCCGTCTCGGCCGCAACGGCCGCGCGAACCTGGGCGACGCGCAGCAGAAGGTAGGTGACGATCGCCTTCAGCGCGATCACACTCACCACCGCTGCCAGCAGGGCACCCCAGTTGGCCGCGATCGACCGCAGGTCGAGTTGCATTCCCACGGTGATAAGGAACACGCCCAGCGCCAGCCCTTTGAACGGGGCGGTCATGACCTCGACCTCGGCGTGATATTCGGTCTCGGCGATCAAAAGCCCCGCGAGCAGCGCACCGACGATCGGCGACAGTCCCGCGGCCGTGGTCGCGACACTGGCGACGATCACGACCAGCAGAGAGGCGGCGAGAAAGAGCTCGGGGCTCTTCGTCCGCGCGGCTTGTGCGAACAGTCGCGGCAGGATCAGCCGTCCCGCAACGTACATGCCTGCCACTGTCAGCCCGCCGATCATCCCGACCCGCGCGATCCCGGCC
>DASVUT010000472.1:0-3725 GCA_036386955.1 Sphingomonas sp.
TCATGCGGATGATAGCCACCAGTTCCCGCTGGCAGCGCGTGCTGCGACGGCGCGTGATCGTCGGGGGTATGCCCAGCATCCTCCGCCGGTGCATCGGCATGGTGATGATCGCCGTGCGCATCGTGCAGCGCGTGCCGGATATGCTCCGACGCGGTCCAGCGCGGCGTGCCCCAGAAGGTCAGGAACATCAGCCGCCAGGAATAGAAGCTCGTCAGCAGCGCCGCGAACGTTCCCACCCAGAATGCCGACGGCACGCCCGCGGCCCAACTCGCCTCCAGGATCGCGTCCTTGGAATAAAAGCCCGCGAAACCGCCTACGCCGTAGATTCCGACGCCCGTGATCGCGAGCGTCCCGATCAGCATGGCCCCGAACGTCAGCGGGATATGCTTCCGCAAGCCCCCATAGAACCGCATGTCCTGTTCATGGTGCATGGCGTGGATCACCGAGCCTGCGCCCAGGAACAGCAGCGCCTTGAAGAAGGCGTGCGTGAACAGGTGGAACATCGCCGCCCCGTACGCGCCGACGCCAGCGGCAAAGAACATGTAGCCGAGCTGCGAACAGGTCGAATAGGCGATCACGCGCTTGATGTCGGTCTGCACCGTGCCAACGGTCGCCGCGAACAGGCACGTCGCCGCGCCGACGAAGGTCACGAAGCCGAGCGCCACCGGCGACGCTTCGAACATCGGCGACAGGCGGCACACCATGAACACGCCCGCGGTGACCATCGTCGCTGCATGGATCAGCGCGGAGACCGGCGTCGGCCCCTCCATCGCGTCGGGCAACCAGGTGTGCAGGCCCAACTGCGCCGACTTGCCCATCGCGCCGATGAACAGCAGCAGGCACAGCACCGTCATCGTATCGGCGCGCATCCCCAGGAAACCGATGGTCGACCCCGCCTGCCCCGGCACCGCAGCCAGGATCGCGGGGATCGACACCGTCCCGAACACCAGGAACGTGCCGAATATGCCGAGCATAAACCCCAGGTCGCCGACGCGGTTGACCACGAACGCCTTGATCGCGGCCGCGTTCGCGCTCGGCTTCTTGTACCAGAACCCGATCAGCAGATAGCTGGCGAGACCGACGCCTTCCCAGCCGAAGAACATCTGCACCAGGTTGTTCGCGGTCACGAGCATCAGCATCGCGAACGTGAACAGCGACAGATAGGCGAAGAACCGCGGCTGATCGGGGTCCTCTTCCATATAGCCCCAGCTATACAGATGGACGAGCGCGGACACGCTGGTGATGACGACCAGCATGACCGCGGTTAGCGCATCGACACGCAGCGCCCAGTCGACCTGCAGATTGCCCGACGCGATCCACTTGAGCACCGGCACCACGTCGTCGCCGCCGCTCCCGCCCAGGAACCCGATGAAGATCGGCCAGGCGAGCGCCGCGCTGACGAACAGCCCGGCCGTCGTTACCAGCTTGGCCGCGAACGCGCCCATCGCGCGCTGACCGAAACCGGCAACGATCGCCGCGACCAGCGGCAGGAAAACAAGCACCAGAATCAACCGAGTTACCCCTTCATCCGGTTGACGTCGTCGACCGCGATCGTGCCACGGCCGCGGAAATAGATGACCAGGATCGCAAGCCCGATCGCCGCCTCACCCGCCGCGACGGTCAGCACGAACATCGCGAACACCTGCCCCACCAGATCGCCCAGGAACGACGAGAACGCGACGAGGTTGAGGTTCACCGCCAACAGGATCAGCTCGATCGCCATCAGGATGACGATCAGGTTCTTGCGGTTCAGGAAGATGCCCAGCACCCCCATGGTGAACAGGATCGCCGACACGACGAGGTAATGGATCAATCCGATCATAGTGACACGCCCTGTCCGACCGTCGGCTGCGTGTTGCGCGTCGCATCCTGCGGCCGCCGCGCATTCTGACGCGACACATTCTGCCCGCGCGTGCCGGTACGCTCGCGGTGCGTCAGCACGATGGCACCGATCATGGCGACCAGCAGCACCAGCCCCGCGCCTTCGAACACGAACAGATAGCGCGTGTAGAGCAGCTCGCCGATCGCCTGGATATTGGGCGTGGTCGCATCGGTCGGTGCCGCCCGACGCGCCAGCTTCAGCCCGCCCGCGCTCCACGCACCTACCGCGATGATGATCTCGGCCGCCAGCGCCACCGCCAACGCCAAGCCGACGGGCAGGTATTGCGCGGCCTTGGACCGCATCGTCGCGACCTCGATGTCGAGCATCATCACCACGAACAGGAACAGCACCGCGACCGCGCCGACATAGACGATCACCAGCAGCATCGCGATGAACTCGGCCCCGACCAGCACCATGAGCCCGGCCGCGTTGAAGAACGCCAGGATCAGCCACATGACCGAATGCACGGGGTTGCGCGACGACACGGTCAGCCCGGCCGATACGATCACGACCGTGGCGAAAAGGTAGAAGGCAATGGCCTGAATCACGCGAAAAAGGCCCCTTTACCCAACGCAGTCTCGATCGGTCGGCGGCGCATTAACGGTATGGCGCATCGGCGGCAAGGTTCGCCGCGAGCACGGTTTCCCAGCGATCGCCATTATCGAGCAGCTTGGCCTTGTTGTAGATCAGCTCCTCGCGCGTCTCGGTCGAGAACTCGTAGTTCGGCCCTTCGACGATCGCGTCCACCGGGCACGCTTCCTGGCACAGCCCGCAATAGATGCACTTGGTCATGTCGATGTCGTAACGCGTCGTGCGGCGGCTCCCGTCGTCGCGCGGCTCGGCCTCAATGGTGATCGCCCAAGCCGGGCACACCGCCTCGCACAGCTTGCACGCGATGCACCGTTCCTCGCCGCTGGGGTAGCGACGCAGCGCATGCTCGCCCCGGAACCTGGGGCTCACGGGGTTGCGCTCATAGGGATAGTTGATCGTCGCTTTCGCCTTGAAGAAATACCTGAGCGTCAGCGCATGCGCCTTCAGGAACTCCCACAGCGTGAACGCCTTGATATGTTGCGCGATACTCATGTCAAAACCCTACGCGGTCGACCATCAGGACGCCGGAAACGAGGAAAACCCAAAGCAGCGACATCGGCAGGAATATCTTCCACCCCAGCCGCATCAGCTGGTCGTACCGATAGCGCGGCACCGTTGCCCTCACCCAACTGAAGATGAAGAAGAACGCCAGCATCTTGATGAACAGCCACACGAAGCCGGGCACCGCATACAGGAACCCGATGTCGAGCGGCGGCAGCCACCCGCCCCAGAACAACGTGGCGTTCAGCACGCACATCAGGATGACGTTGGCATATTCGCCCAGCCAGAACAGCGCGAACGACATGCTCGAATATTCGGTCTGATAGCCTGCGACGAGTTCCGACTCCGCCTCGGTCAGATCGAACGGCGCGCGCTGCGTCTCGGCCATCGACGAGATCAGGAACACGACCGCCATCGGGAATAGCAGCGGGTTGAAGCCGAAGCCGTTGAGCCGGATGCCCAGCGTATTTTGCTGCGCCAGCACGATGGTCGACAGGTTGAAACTGCCCGCCCACAGCACGACGGTGATCAGGACAAAGCCGATCGCGACTTCGTAACTGACCATCTGCGCCGCGGCCCTGAGCGCCGAATAGAAGGGGTATTTGGAGTTCGACGCCCACCCCGCCAGGATGATCCCGTACACCCCCAGCGACGACGCCGCGAGCACGTACAACAGCCCGACATTGATGTCCGCGAGAACCACGCCCGCATCGAACGGCACCACCGCCCACACGATCAGCGCGACCGTGAA
>DASVUT010000473.1:0-4151 GCA_036386955.1 Sphingomonas sp.
ATCGTCGAGCCAGCCGATGGCGACGTGGAGGGCTTCGTCCAAATCGATCTCGGCGATCAGGACGCGATGGCGGAGGCGATGCATGGCGCGCGCGCGGTCATCCACCTCGCCGGCCATCCGCGCGATACCGACTGGCCGACCATGCAGGAGCGCAACTACACCGGCGCGTACAATGCGGTGCGGGCGGCGCGGCGTGCGGGCGTGCGCACGATCATCTATGCCAGCTCCAACCAGGCGTTCGGCCTCCATCCGGCCGACACGGTGCTGTCGGCCGATCTCGCGCCGCGGCCGGCAGGCCTCTACGGCGTGTCCAAGGTGTTCGGCGAGGCGATGCTGCGCGCCGAGGCCGAGGCCGGCGGATTGATCGCGTTCGCGTGGCGTATCTGCACCTTCAAGCCCGAGCCGACCAGCGCGCGCGATTTGCGGCTCTGGTGCAGCTGGGACGATTCCGCGCGGCTGGTCGACCGATGCCTGCGTTGGAACGAACCCGGCTTCAACATCATCTGGGGCGTATCGGCGAACACGCGGACGCGGATCGACGATCCCGTCGCGCGGCGGATCGGGTATCGGCCGATGGACGACGCCGAGGATCACATCGCGCGGCTGCAGCAGGCCGGGGTCGATACCAACGCCGTGTCCGAATGGGCGTATCTGGGCGGCGACAAGGCCGCCGATTGGATGAAGGGATGACCATGCGGATCGATCGGCGCGCGCTGATGCTGGGCGGTGGTGCGGCGGCGGTGGGGCTGGCCATGCCGGCGCGCGCGCAGATCATCGAGACCGGGCGCGACCGTGTCGTCACCAACTTGACCGTGCCCCTACCCTATATCGGCAGCGTGCGGGCGCGCGGCACGTCGGAGATCAGCGGGTCGAACTGGCTTCTCGGTTGCGAAACGCTTGACCGCGATTTCACCGATTACGACCAGTATAAGGCGTTCATCGCCCCGCTCGGGATCAAGCGGCTGCGCATGCAGGCTGGATGGGCCAAGACCGAACGGCGCGCCGGGACTTATGACTTCGCCTGGCTCGACCACATCATCAACGATGCGACCGCGCGCGGCTTCCAACCCTGGCTCCAGACATCCTACGGCAACCCGGTCTATCCGGGGGGCGGCGGCGACAATCTGGGCGCGGGGCTGCCCAAGTCACCGCAGGCGCTCGCCGCCTGGGACCGCTGGGTCGCGGCACTCGTCACCCGGTATCGCGACAAGGTCCGCGATTGGGAGGTCTGGAACGAGCCGAACTTCGGCGACAACATGATCAACTCGCCCGAATTCACCGCCGATTTCAATGTCCGCACCGCGCGCATTATCAAGCGGATCCAGCCGGACGGGCGCATTTCGGGATTGGCGCTCGGCCATTACGCGCAAGACTTCGTCGATCGCTTCTTCGACCGCGTCGCGGCGATGCGAGGCTTCCCGCTGTTCCACAACATCACCTATCACGACTACAGCTACAACCCGGATGCCAACGAGATCGAGGTCGCCAAGCTGCGCGCCTCGCTCGATCGCTACGCGCCGAAAATGCCGCTGCGCCAGGGCGAGAACGGGGCGCCGTCCAGCGGCGGCGTCGGGCGCGGCGCATTGTGGGATTATGACTGGTCCGAACTGACCCAGGCGAAATGGAACACGCGCCGTATGCTTGGCAATCTGGGCCATGACATCGAATCGAGCGTGTTCGGACTGGTCGAGATGAGTTATACGAACGGGCCCATCAACAAGATGAACTTCAAAGGCCTGTTGAAGTCGGACGCGACCAAGCGCGTCATTCGGCCCAAAACGGCCTATTACGCGGTCCAAAACGTCGCCTCGATCTTCGACGACCGCCTGGAGCGCATCCGGACGCTTCACCACAGCCATAACGCTGCGGCGGCCGCAGCGGGCGAGACCTTGTTCTCGCATAGCACCGATCGCCGCGTCGCGATGTACGGGTTCCGCGGCAAGGCCAATGGCCAGACGCTCTACACCGCTTGGCTAAGCGAGAATATCCCGTCGGAAAGCAACGCTCTACGGTTGCAGACCATGACCATCAGCGGCGCGCGGATGAACGACCCGGTGTGGGTCGACGTCATCTCAGGCGCGGTTCACGCGATCCCGGCCGGCCAATGGCGTCAGGAGGATGATAAGTTTCGGCTCGAAGGCGTGCCGATCTATGACGCGCCCATCGTCGTCGCCGACCGCAGTCTCATCGCGATTACGACGTAGGCTAGAGCCCTTCGAACACGCGCTGCATGGCGCGTGAAAGGTGCGTGCGCATCGCGGTTCGGGCACCATCGGCATCATTGGCCAGAATCGCGGTGAAGATCGCCTCATGCTCGACGTGCAGCGCCTTGAGCCGATCCTGCGACCGGGGCGAGATGAAGCTCGGGGTGATCTGCAGCGCCGTCAGGATCGTCGGGCGCATCGACGACATGGTCTCGTGAAAAAACCGGTTGCCCGTCGCCAACGCCACGGCATGGTGGAAGTCAAAATCATGCTCGGGCTCCAGCAAGCGTCTGCCCAAGTCCGCCGATAGCTGCGCCATCGCCTCGCGGAGCGCGGTCCGATGCTCGTCCTTGCCCAACGCCGCATGCCACGCGCACTCGCCTTCCAAACTGATGCGAAACTCCAGGCATCGCCGCATATCAGAGATCGACGTCAGCGGCGGCAGCCGGCGGGCAGTGGGTCCTTCCGCCCGCTGCACATAGGTGCCCGACCCCCGCCGCGATACGACAACCCCGTCATTGCGCAACCGCGCCAGGGCTTCGCGCACGATAGGGCGCGATACGCCCAGCGCGTCGGCCAGGTCGTTCTCGGTCGGCAACCGGCTTTCGACCGGGTATTCACCCGATCGGATGCGGCCTGCGATTTTCGCATAAACGACGTCGGACAGTTTCACGCCGCCTGCCCCCCGGCCGAATCCCGCGCGATCATCGCTGTCCGCGACCTCATCGTCCTCGCGCGCATCCATCGGCATCCTAATTGGGTTCCTCGACCGTTGCGCCCATGGCTAGGCATTCGCCGCCGGCTTTGCAAATCGGGCTGTGTATCGCTCAAAAAACCAGTATGACAGCTTTACAGGGAGACTGACTTGTCGCACTTTGGAGCAAAGCGGGAGAGGTTCATGGTCGTTCGTTGGTTGCTGGCAGGGCTGTGTGCGTCCGCGTCCATTCTGCCTGCGATCGCGTCGGGGCAGGCGACGCCCGGGAACGGGTCGAGCGAGGCGGCCACGGCGCGCCCGGCGAACTGGCCTGCGACCCGCAGCCGCGGATTGATCGACGCGCGGACAGAGGCCGCGATCACGCAGCTGATGGCGCGCATGACGGTGGAGGAGAAGGTCGGGCAGACGATCCAGGCCGATATCGGATCGATCACACCGGCGGATCTGCGCCGTTATCCGCTCGGCTCGATCCTGGCGGGCGGCAGCTCTGGCCCGCTGGGTGCGCCGGATCGGTCGGCGGCCGGTCCGTGGATCGAAACCGCGCGGGCCTTCCGGTCGGCGGCCCTGGCGCGCGGCGGTGCTGCGATCCCGATCATGTTCGGCATCGATGCGATGCACGGCCATGGCAATGTCGTCGGTGCCACGATCTTCCCGCACAACATCGCGCTCGGCGCGACGAATGACCCGGCACTGGTGCGACGGATCGGTGAAGCGACCGCCAAGGAGGTCGCCGCCACGGGCATCGATTGGGCGTTCGGCCCCACGGTGACGGTGCCGCGCGACGATCGCTGGGGCCGCGCCTATGAAGGCTATTCCGAGGATCCCGCCATTGTCCGCGCCTATGCCGGCGAGATGGTACGCGGTCTGCAAGGCGATATCGCGCGTGGCGGCGTCGTCCAAGCGGGCCGTGTCGGCGCGTCGGCCAAGCACTTCCTGGGCGACGGCGGCACGGCAGGGGGAGTCGATCAGGGCGCCACACGCGTGCCCGAGGCCGAACTCGCCGCGATCCACGCGGCCGGTTATGTGCCTGCGATCGAGGCGGGCGTGGCGACGATCATGGCCTCGTTCAACAGCTGGAACGGGTCCAAGCTGCACGGCAACGCATCGCTGCTGACCGATGTGCTGAAGGGCCGGATGGGGTTTGACGGGTTCGTCGTCGGCGACTGGAACGGCCATGCTCAGGTCAAAGGCTGTACCCCGACCGACTGCCCGCAATCCTTCAATGCGGGCGT
>DASVUT010000474.1:0-6205 GCA_036386955.1 Sphingomonas sp.
ATCATCGCCGAAGCCGGCGCGGGCCGCACCGGCGTTCGCTTCTCGCCCAATGGCGACACGCAAGGGTGCGACGACAGCAACCCGGAGGCGGTGTTCGTGCCCGCCGCCAAGTGGCTCGGCGAACAGAACATCGCGTTCCTCGAACTGCGCGAGATCGGCGCGCAAGGCACCTTCGGCCGCACCGACGTGCCCAAGCTCAGCCCGCTGATCAGGAAGGTGTTCGCAGGGCCGCTGATCCTCAACCAGGATTACGGGTTCGCCGATGGCCAGGCTGATCTGGACCGCGGCATCGCCGACGCCATCGCCTTTGGCCGCCCCTTCATCGCGAATCCTGACTTGGTGGAGCGGTTCCGCAGCAACGCCGCGCTGGCGGCACCAAACCCGCGAACATTCTACACGGCAGGGCCGGAGGGGTATGTGGATTATCCGGCGTTGAATGCCGAGCTGGTCTAAAAATTGCCCCGCCCCAGCCTTGTCAGGGAGGAGTTCTTATCGTCGCTCCTCCCAGATACGGAGGCAGGAGTACGTTGGATGCGCGCGCCACCGCCTGAAGGATAGGTGCGGCCACAGCGTCTAGCTGGTTCGAATCCCATTGTGCCATAAGCGCGGGATAGCGTTGAAGCCCAAAGGACGTCGCAAGCCGACGTGGTCGCATAGCGCCGCGGCCTGCCCGCATTGCCCCACGGCGCGCTGCGTTCATGATCGCAATGGCGCGCATGTCTCTCTATACGGGCGCGAAGCGGGCGGGGGGCTGCAGAAACAAACGGACGAATGCATGCAGACGGACGACAAGGATATTGGTCATCTGGCCTCCGGGCTCGGAGAAGATGCCGCCCGGATCGAAGCCGAACTCAGCATCAACACCCCAAGCCACGATCCGTTTTCCTCGGCCGTACGCGCGACGCGCATGCCGATGGTCGTCACCAATCCGCGGCTGCCCGACAATCCGATCGTCTTCGTCAACGACTCGTTCTGCCGCCTGACCGGCTATGCGCGCGAGGAGATCGTCGGGCGTAACTGCCGCTTTTTGCAAGGGCCCGACACGCCGGCCGAGCAGGTGGACGCGATCCGGGCCGCGATCAACGAAGTGCGCTCGATCGAGATCGACATCCGCAATCGTCGCCGGGACGGTACGCCGTTCTGGAACCGCCTGCTGCTAGCGCCGGTCCACGACGAGGCAGGGCAGCTCACCTACTTCTTCGCCAGTCAGCTCGACGTCACGTTGGAACGCGAGCGGCTAGCCGATCTGGAGGCGCAGAACGCGGTTCTCGCCGCCGAACGGCTGGTCGTCGCCAATCAGCTTGCGCTCAGCCAAGCCTCGCTGGGGCTCGCCATCGACGCGGCGGAGATCGGAACCTGGGACCTGGATCTCGTCACGAACGTGCTCAACTGGTCGAGGCGGACGAGGGCGATGTTCGGCATTGCACCCGACGCTCGATGCAGCAGTATGGACGACTTCTATGCCGGACTTCATCCGGATGACCTCGCCCACACGAGCGAAGCGTTCGCCAGCGCGTTGGACCCCGACCGGCGCACGATCTACGACGTCGAGTATCGCACCATAGGCAAGGAGGATGGGCTCGTCCGCTGGGTTGCGGCGAAGGGCCGCGGCATCTTCGACGACCAGGGGCGATGCGTCCGCGCGATCGGCACCGCGATCGACGTTTCCAGCCGCAAGGAGGTCGAGCAGCGCCTGCGTGCCAGTGACACGGCGATGCGCGAGCTGAACGCCACGCTGGAGCAGCGGGTCGCCGCGCGCACGCGCGAGCGCGATCGTGCCTGGCAGCTATCGCAAGACCTGCTGGTGACGGCGCGGCCGGACGGGGTACTCGACTCGGTCAACGCGCGCTGGACGGAACTGCTCGGATGGGGGCGGGATGAGCTGATCGGCAAGACCTTCATGGAGCTCACCCACCCGGACGACCTGGAAGCGACCCATGCGGCGTTCATCGATATCTTCGAAGGCCCGCTCACAAGGCCCTATGAGTATCGGCTGCGGTGCAAAAGCGGCGATTATCGCTGGTTCGGCTGGACTGGTGCGTTCGAGAACGGTCACGTCTACGCGACCGGACGCGACGTCACGGCTGAAAAGGAACAGGCCGCGGCGTTGGAAGCGGCTCAGGATGCGCTCCGCCAGTCGCAGAAGATGGAGGCGGTGGGCCAGCTGACAGGCGGCCTGGCGCACGATTTCAACAACCTGCTGACCGGCATCATGGGCAATCTGGAGCTGCTGCAGTCGCGAGTCGCGGCGGGCCGGTTCGACAGCATCGACCGGTTCGTCAACGCCGCCCAAGGGGCTGGCCGCCGCGCCGCTGCCCTTACGCACCGCCTGCTCGCCTTTTCACGGCGGCAGACACTTGATCCCAAACCGACCGACGTGAACCGGCTGATCGCGGGAATGGAGGAGCTGATCAGGCGCTCGGTGGGGCCGGCGATCGATATCGAGGTGGTGGGTGCTGCCGGCCTATGGCCCGCCTTGATCGACCCGGGTCAGCTCGAGAACGCGCTGCTCAACCTCGCCATCAATGCGCGCGACGCGATGCCCGATGGCGGCCGGTTGACGATCGAAACCGCCAACAAATGGCTGGATGGTCGCTCTGGACGCGCGCGCGATCTGCCTCCGGGCCAATATCTTTCGGTCTGCGTCAGCGACACCGGAACGGGCATGACGCCCGAAGTGATCGCGCGCGCCTTCGATCCCTTCTACACGACCAAGCCGCTGGGCGAGGGCACCGGCCTTGGCCTGTCCATGATCTACGGCTTCGCGCGGCAATCGGGCGGCCAGGTTCGCATCTATTCGGAGGTCGGCAAGGGCACGACGATGTGCATCTACCTGCCCCGCCATACGGGCGACGATCCGGACGATGCGGGACCGAGCGAGGGTGAGGATGCGCTGGACGCCGCCCGCGGCGAAACGATCCTGGTCGTCGACGACGAGCCGACCATCCGCCACCTCATCGATGAGGTGCTGGACGAGCTGGGTTACACCGTGATCGGGGCGGCCGACGGCGCGGCTGGGCTCAAGGTGCTGCAATCGGGTGCGCGCATCGAACTGCTCATCACCGATGTGGGGCTGCCAGGGGGCATGAACGGGCGTCAGGTCGCCGATGCCGCGCGTTCGCTACGACCTGGGCTCAAAGTGCTGTTCATCACCGGCTATGCCGAGAATGCCGCGATCGGCAACGGGCATCTCGACCCCGGCATGGAGCTGCTGACCAAGCCCTTCACACTGGAAGACCTTGCGCGGCGCGTTCGCGATCTGATCGCAAAGCCCGTCTAGCGGCACCTGCATCGACGCCCGCGGTGAGGAGCCACGGGACCGCGGGGCGCGGCGAGGGCCTGTGACCTGTCTCATCGCAAGCGCCACAGGTCATACACTTTGCGAATCTGTCATACTGCTTGCGAAATAAGGTCGGACGTGGGTACGACTGCGGCGGGCATGACGGGGAGGGCAGAAAGAGCATGGACTGGCTGCCGAGCGATCTCCACGACGCGGTTCTACTGGGTCGGCTCGCCCTGCCCGACGGGCCGACCCCGGTCATCATCCGCCATGGGATCGTCCACGACATGGCTCAGGTCGCCCCGACGGTGTCGATGCTGATCGAGCAAGATTGCCTCGGCAAGGCTGGCGTCGAGCTGGGGCGGGTCGATCAGGTGCTCGAACGCCATCGTCCGCTCAGTCCGATCGATCTCCAATGCGTCAAGGCGGCGGGCGTCACCTTTGCGCGTTCGACGCTGGAGCGCGTTATCGAGGAACGCGCGCGTGGCGACGCCGCCGCCGCCGCCGCGATCCGCGCGCGGCTGGAGGGAGTGGTCGGAGTCGGCATCCGAACGGTGCGGCCGGGATCGGCGGAGGCGGCGGCGCTGAAAGACGCCCTCATCGCCGACGGGCTCTGGTCGCAATATCTGGAGGTCGCGATCGGGCCCGACGCCGAGATCTTCACCAAGGCGCCGATCCTGTCGACGATCGGCGCGGACGGCGAGATCGGGGTCCGGTCGGATTCGCGCTGGAACAATCCCGAGCCCGAGATCGTGCTGGTGGCCGACAGCAAGGGGCGAGCAGTCGGTGCGACACTGGGCAACGACGTCAATCTGCGGGACTTCGAAGGTCGGTCCGCGCTGCTGCTCGGCAAGGCGAAGGACAACAACGCGTCGGGGGCGCTTGGACCATTCGTGCGGCTGTTCGACGCGGCCTTTTCGATGGACGACATTCGGACGGCGGACTTGTCGCTCACCATCGCGGGCGAGGACGGCTACGCGCTTCGCGGTTCCAGCTCGATGCGCGAAATCAGCCGCGACCCGCTGGAACTGCTGCGCCAGGCGATGAGCGAGCACCAATATCCTGACGGGCTGGTCCTGTTCCTGGGGACGCTGTTCGCCCCGACCGAGGACCGCGACGTCCCCGGCCAGGGCTTCACGCATAAGCGAGGCGATGTGGTGACGATCGGCTGGCCCCGGCTCGGGCGGCTCCGCAACCGGGTCACAACCTGTGCCGCCGCCCCGCCCTGGAGCTTCGGCGTCGGGGAACTGATCAAGAACCTGGCCGAACGCGGGCTGCTCCGGAGCAAGGAGGCTTCATGAACCTGACCCACTATATCGATGGCCAGATGGTGGCCGCGGCCCCGGCGTTCGACAGCATCAACCCGTCGAACACCGCCGAGGTCGTCGCCCGCTACCCCGCCGGCGGCGCGGCGGAGGTCGATGCGGCGGTGCGGGCGGCGCGCGCCGCCTTTCCCGGCTGGGCGGCCGCATCCCCGGAGGTCCGCGGCGATCTGCTCGACAAGATCGGGGCAACGCTCATGGCGCGCGCCCAGGAACTGGGCGAACTCCTCGCGCGCGAGGAAGGCAAGACGCGCGCGGAAGGGACGGGAGAGGTGCTGCGCGCTGCGCGCATCTTCAGGTATTTCGCCGGGGAGGCGCTTAGACGGCACGGCCGGACGCTCGAATCGACGCGCCCCGGGCTGGAAGTCGCCACCTATCGCGAGGCGCTGGGCGTGGTCGGGCTGATCACGCCGTGGAATTTCCCGATCGCCATTCCGGCGTGGAAGGCGGCACCTGCGCTCGCCTTCGGCAACACCGTCGTGCTCAAGCCCGCCAATCCCACCCCTGCGATCGCGCACGCCCTGGCGATGATCATCGACGGATGTGGCGCACCTCCGGGCGTGTTCAACATGGTGCTGGGCCAGGGCGGCGTGGGCGCGGCTTTGGCGGAGCATCGGGATGTGGACGCCGTGAGTTTCACGGGATCGCAGACGGTCGGGGCCAAGGTCGCCACCGTCGCCGTCGCGCGTCAGGCGCGCGTGCAGTTGGAGATGGGCGGCAAGAACCCACTGGTGGTACTGGCCGACGCCGACCTGGATCGCGCGGTTGCCATCGCGCTGGACGGCGGCTTTCTTCAAACTGGCCAGCGCTGTACCGCCTCGTCGCGCGTCATCGTCGAGGATGCGATCCACGACCGCTTCATCGCTGCGCTTGCCGAGAAGGCGCGGGGCTTGCGCGTCGGCCATGCGCTCGACCCCGAGACGCAGGTCGGACCCGTGTCGACCGAGAGCCAGCTGGAGCAGAATCTCCGCTACCTCGACGTCGCGACGGGCGAGGGCGGACGCGTGGTCGCGGGCGGCGAACGGCTCTCGCTCGGGACGCCGGGCTATTACATGGCCCCAACGCTGATCGTCGACACCGCGCCCGACATGCGGATCAACAATGAGGAGGTGTTCGGCCCCGTTGTCTCAACCGTTCGGGTCGGCGGTTTCGACGAGGCGCTGGAGGTCGCGAACCGTGGCGAGTTCGGCCTGTCCGCCGGGATCGTGACGTCCAGCCTCGCCAAGGCGCGCCAATTCCGCAAGAACGTCCGCGCCGGCATGGTCATGATCAACCTGCCCACGGCCGGGGTGGATTATCACGTTCCGTTCGGCGGTACGCGCGGGTCGAGCTACGGCCCGCGCGAGCAAGGCTTCGCCGCGGTCGAGTTCTACACCCAGATCAAGACGGTATATGCCGGTGACTGAGCGGGCGGGCTATCCCAGCTTACGCGACAGGCGCGTGATCGTGACCGGTGGCGGCACCGGGATCGGCGCCGCGATCGTCGAGGCGTTCGCCGTGCAGGGCGCGCGTGTCGCGTTCCTGGACATTGCCGACGAACCGTCGCGCGCGTTCGCGAACCGATATCCGGCCGTCACCTTCCGGCGTGTCGACTTGACCGACC
>DASVUT010000475.1:0-5415 GCA_036386955.1 Sphingomonas sp.
CGTGAGAAGACGGAGCGGATGACGGCGAGCGTGTTGCGAACGCGGTGCTGAAGCTCATCCGTTCGCGTTGATTCCGTCCGCCCAGCCGCTGCCAAACCGAGCTTACCCCCTTGATGTCGAGGGCCGCCCTCCGGGGCGCGATGATGATCCTCATCCGCCTGCGAGATCATGCGCTGATTATCCATAAGTCATTGCGATTATAACGCTTCCGGACCATGATCGATCCGACGCTTGCCGGCGGACCCGGTCGCGACGCGTTACACACGGCTCATGGCTCGACATCGCCGTGGGCAAGGGCGACCGGAACCGCGATCGTGCAATGCACCCCGTCCTCGCCCAACCGATAGCTCGTCTTGGCCTTGAGCTGATAGGGCAGGGCGCGTTCGATCAGCTCGCGACCATAGCCTCCGGTCTGTCCCGACGCCCCCCCGCGCGGCATGTCCACGCCGCTTTCGCGCCAATCGACATGCAGCCGGGCCACGCCGTCCTCTGCCGCCGGTTCGATCCGCCAGGAGACCGCGAGATGCCCGCCAGACGATGACAGCGCGCCATATTTGGTGGCGTTGGTCGCCAGTTCGTGCAGCGCGAGCGCGAAGGTCTGAACCGTTGCGGAGCGGAGCGGCACGCCCGCCGGACCATCCAGCGTGACCTTGTTGCCGCCATCCCCGAAGGCGCCAAGGGCGCTCAGCTCGGAATGGAGCAGATGGTCGAAGGTGACCCGCTGCCCAGCCGTCAGATGCGACAACAGCCCTTGCACGCGCGACAGCGCGGCGAGCCGTGTACCGAAGCGATCCTCGAAATCGCCCAGCGTCGATGCTTCCTTCACCGTCTTGCGGGACAGCGAACGCACGACCGCGATCAGGTTGCGGGTGCGATGCTGGAGCTCGTCGACCAATACAGCCTGGCGCGATTGCAGTTCGCGCAGCGCGTCGATCTCCGTGGACGTGCCGAGCCATTCCACGATGGTCCCATGTTCGTCGCGCACGGGCGTGGCGCGTGTGGCGAACCAGAGATATGCGCCGTCCGCCCGCTTGATCCGATATTCGAGATCGAAGCCGCCCATTTCGACCGCGCGCTCCCACGCCGATCGGGCGTCGTCCTGGTCATCGGCGTGGATGGTCGCCAACCAGCCCTTGCCGTGGCTGGCCGGCTCGGGCTGACCCGTGAACGCGGTCCATTGCGGGCTGGCCCAGGTCCATTCACCATGATCGACGGCCCGCCAGACGAGCTGAGGAACACCTTCGAGCAGGCTGCGCGCGCGCTGTTCGCTTTCGGCGAGCGCACGCTCGGCAAGCCGCCGCTCGGTCAGGTCCTGCGCCACCCCGGCCAGGCGACGCACCGTGCCGTTCTCCAGGATCGGGAAGCCCGCATTGTGGATATAGCGGATCTCGCCATCAGGACGGACGATCCGATACTCGAAGTTCAGCCGCTGGCCTGACCTGAGCACATGAAAGCCTTCGCCGGCTTTGATGCGGTCGTCCGCGTGCACCCTGGACATCCAATGACCGATGTCGGCCAAGGCCGCGTCGCGCGGCTCCCCCCAAATCCTTTCATAGGCGGGGCTGAGATATTCGAGATGGTCGGTTGGCGCGTCAGCGATCCACAGCGCGTCCGTCGAGGTGTCGGCGAACTGACGGAAACGCTGCTCGCTTTGCAGCAGTGAGGCCTCGGCGCGTTTGCGTTCGGTCAGATCGATGATGAATTCGACCGCCGTACCCTCGTCCAGCATCTTGCCCGCGCAGTAGATCCAACAGCGCGAACCGTCGCGGCGAAAATACTCCTTCTCGAATGGCTTGCTCTGGCCGGTGGCGATCAGTTCCGCCTTGGTCAGCTCGTCGCGCCACGCCCAATCGGGGGGCGTCAGCGCCTCGTAGCGCACCTCGCCAGCGTTCAGCTCGGCGCGCGTATACCCGATCAGGTCGAGAAACGCGTCGTTGGCGTCGCTGATGCCGCCGACCATGTCGAAGAACACCACGGGTACCGTGTCGATCTCCAGCATCTTGCGATAGCGCGCTTCGTTCGCGCGTCGCAGCGCCGCTTCGGTCAGGTGCCGGTCGACGAAGTCGGCGGCGGTCCAGGCGAGCATGTCGATCAGTTTGAGTTCGGGCTCGCTCGACCGGTGCGGTTGCCGGAATTGCGTGCTGAGCACCCCGACCAGTTCGCCCTTGCGGCTGATCATCGGCGTCGATTGCGTGGCACGCACGTCATCGGCCAGCGCGATACGACGATCCTCCGATCCCAGCAGCGCCGGGAAGGTCGCCACGTCATCGATGATGGTGCGCTGCTGATACTGGCGCGCCGCGTCGCAGGCGGGCTTGGACCCTGCGTTCAAGAAGTGGCGGATGAAGCCGGATTCTGGCCCGTATCCGCGGTGCACGAACATTTCGAGCCGCTCGCCATCGTCCGACACGAGCTGCACGCAGCCCCGATCGGTGCCGCAGAAGTCGGCGGCGGCGGCGACGATCTCGCCCAGCGCCGCGTGAAGATCCGTCTCGAACGCGAGCTTGGCCTGCAATGCGTAAAGCCGGCGCATCGCCGCGAGGTCCGCTTCGAGACGCGCATATTCGGCACCGCTTTGATCCGCATCGGCACCGCCCTTCCTGTCGCCCTGATCGTTGTTGTCCGAGCGCATGGTCGGCGGCTCTCCTAAACGGATAATAGATCCAGCATGATGGCGCACAATCCTTGCGCGCAAGCACCTCGATCAAAAAACTAGGCCTTTGCGGATAATAAGCAACAAGCCCGCCGTGAATGGGCATACCAGCCTGCCGGGAAAACAGGATGGACCTAACCGCGAAGGTCGAGGTGGCGGACTCTTGCGATCGCCAAATGGAACATAGCAGTTCCAGCGTGCGTAATGTCGCCAGTCACCACGATTTACCGGGAGAGAGATATGAAAATCGTCCTCGCCGCCGCCGGAGCCGCCGCATTGCTGGCCTCGGGCTGCGCGCCCACCGCCCAGGACATGGCGCCGCAATCGATGGCCGCCGATCCCATGTCGCCGCTGAGCGCACCGGGTTACATGAGCATGGCCGCCAGCAGCGACCTGTTCGAGATCGAGTCGAGCCGCATGGCGCTCGAACGGTCGCAAAACGGTGCGGTGCGCAGCTTTGCACAGATGATGATCGATCATCACACCCGCACGAGCGCAGAGATGATGGAGGTCGCCCGTCAGGCCGGACTGACTCCCCCACCGCCGCAGATGCTGCCGCCCCACATGGCGATGATTGACAGGCTGCGTGCCGCCGGGCCGGCCGAGTTCGATGTCGCGTACAAGCGCGAACAGGTCGCCGGGCACGAACAGGCGCTGATGCTGCACCAGAATTATGCGCAGCAGGGTGACATGCCGCCGTTCCGCGCCTTTGCGGCGCGCACGGTGCCGATCATCCAGGGTCACCTGACCCAGGCGCAGAGCCTGCCCGAGTTCGCACCGCCGCCGCCGCCGGCACCTGCCCAGCGCGCGGGCGAGCGCGGTTGACGCAGCGCTGCCGATGACCGGGTTGCGGGTAATGCCGGCCCTTCGCGGGTCGGGCGGTTGGCGTGGCATCATGGCGTTCTTGGGAGCGGTCGCGCTGGCGTCGGGGCTTGTCCCGGCGCCGGCCGTCGCGCAGTCCATGGTGGCCGCGTCCACGGTCGATCTGGTCAACGGTCTGCGTGCCGCCCGCATCAAATCGCGCGAGGTGCGCGGCTTCTATGCGGCTCGCGGGTTCGAGCCGATCTGGGTCGAGAACGGCGTTCTCGGCCCAGCAGCCCAGACGCTGCTCGACCTGATCGAGACGTCCGAGATCGACGGGCTCGACCCCGATGATTTCCGCCCGCGCGCGCTCCGTTCCGCCATCGAGCGGGCGGAAGACGGGTCGCCCAGGGACCTGATCGCGGCCGAATTGCTGTTGTCGCAAAGCTTCGTCGCAGTCGCCCGCGCCCAGCAGGCACCGGTCGATGTCGGCATGATCTCTGCCGATCGCGAACTGGCACCCCGGCAGGCGAATGCCGGCGCGTTGCTGGAGGCGGCGGGTGCCGCATCCTCGCTGACCGACCACCTCGCCGACGTCCGCTGGATGAACCCGCTTTATGGCAAGCTGCGTCGGGCGGCGCTGGCCAGCCCCGGTTGGGCGGAGGGTAACGCGGTTGCGCCGACCGAGTGGAGGGTCGTGCGCGCCAATCTGGATCGCCTGCGCGCCCTACCGTTCGATCCCGGCAATCGCTTCATCCTGGTCGATGCCGCCGCGGCGCGGCTGTGGATGTACCGCGATGGCAAGGTGGCCGGGACGATGCGCGTCGTGGTGGGTAAGCCGAGCGAGCCGACGCCGATGATGGCGGGGCTGATCCGCTATGCCAGCGTCAATCCGTATTGGAACATCCCGCCCGATCTGGTGCGGATCAGGGTCGCGCCCGGGGCCATGGCGGAAGGGCGCCAGTTCCTGCGCACCAAGGGGTTCGAGGTCCTGTCCGACTGGTCGGAGAGCGCGAAGGTCATCGATCCCGAGTCGGTCAACTGGGCCGATGTCGCGCAGGGCCGCGTCGATGCGCGGGTGCGTCAGCGTCCCGGGCCCAACAATGCGATGGGGCGGATCAAGTTCATGTTCCCCAACGATGCCGGCATCTACCTGCACGACACGCCCGAAAAGGCGCTGCTGCGCGAGAGCGACCGGCTGTTCAGCTCGGGCTGCGTGCGGGTGGAGGACGCGCCGCGCCTGGCAGCCTGGCTGTTCGGCAAGACGGTTCCGCTCAAGGGCACGGCACCCGAGCACCGCGTGGACATGCCTCAGCCCGTCCCCGTCTACATCACCTATCTGACGGCGGCGGCCGAGACGGGCGGCGTTACGTTTCGCGACGATGTTTATGGCCGCGACCAGCCGGGCGGGGAGCGCACGCTCGAGCTCGCCCGTCGGTAATGCTTCAGCATAGAGGGGGACGGCGATGATCAGGAGGGCGGCGGTACGACTGTCGATGAGCGGTGCCGTGGTGGCGCTGGCGAGCATGGCGGCCGGTTGTGGCAAGCTGGAGCAGAAGGGTCAGGAAGAGCCGGCCAAGCTCCGCGCGGATGCCAAACGGCAAAAGGCGGCGTGCGGGTCGTCGGCCGGTTATGATCGGCTGAAGGGCCTGATGTTCGATCAGGCGATCGAGAAGCGCACCGGCGATCAGGCCGCGCTCGATACGCTGGCGGACTATTCGATCGCGCGCATGGAGGACCCGGTGGTCGAGGGTTCGGACGCGGCGCTCGACATCACCCGGTGCAAGGGCCGCTTCATCCTGGACGTGCCGCCGGGGGCCGAGCGCGCCTTTGCCGGGCAGCGCAGCCTCCAGGCCGACATCGCCTATACCGCGCAGGCGGCGGCGGACGGCAACGGCTTTGTGTACAAGGTCAGCGGGGCCGAGCCGATCGTCACCAGACTGGCCGCGTTCAACCTGACC
>DASVUT010000476.1:0-6931 GCA_036386955.1 Sphingomonas sp.
GGCCCGCGTTCCCATAAGTTCACCTTCGCCGATGTGAAGCGATCGATACGCCTGTTCCTATACCCGTCTCAAGCGCCGGCTGCTCGGCTGGCATCGGCGACGGCCGTCATCGTCTGCGAGAAGCGGGCGAGCACTCGTTGGCGCGCCGCCTCTGCGCGTGCCCGGGAAGAAGCGGGATTGCGGGCGACATCGAGCACCGTTTGCGGCAGACGTCGTACATCAGCCTCGCTGTCCATGTTGAACAGCCACTCCGGCACGCCGATGTCGTCCCACATCGTCCCCTTGCTGCTCTGCTCGACCCAGCGACCGACCAGGGCGGGGACGCCCATGCCGATGCACATGATCGGGCTGTGCATCTCATGCCCGAACAGCGCTTCGGATCGGCGGTAGACGCCAAGCGCCTCGTCCATGCGCCACGGCCGATCGAGCCAGTGCACGCGCGGCTTCACATCCTCGGGCAGGCGATCGAGCAGCCAGGTCTTGCCGATCGCCACCTCGGTTTCGTCTTCATTGCCGATCAGGACCTGGCGGCCTGCCTCGCGCACCAGCCGAATGATCGCCTCGCGCAAGGGCGTATGATCCAGCTCCCCCATCTCGTTGTTGCGCTGTTCCATACGACGGTCGATTGGGCGGTTCTTGCGCACGTGCAGCCAGGAAGGGGTGTAGCGGTGCTTGGGCAGGCACACGAAGAAACGCCCGGGCTGCAGACCGAAGCGGCGGATCAGCGCATCGCCCGCGCGGGCGTCGACGATGTCGGTCATGAAGGCGGCGTCAGGTGCGAAGTCGGTGACCTTGGCGGCAACCCCGTCCAGGCGAGCCTTGCGCAACGACACCCGGTCGCGGAAATAGGCGAAGCGGGCGCGGCTGAGCGTGTCGCGCTCTTCGTTGCCGAAGATCCAGTGGCCGTAAGTCACGCCATAGACGCCGAACGGCTTGCCGGTCATGCCGGCGAAGGCGTCGAGGTCCTTCCACGCGAGCGCGTAAGGGCCGGAATTATGCAGCAGGAAGTCCGCCCCGGCCACGGCCTTCGCCAGTTCGGGCGTGGTGGCGCGACCGTCGACAAGCTTGCCTTGCGCGATCTTCAGACGTGGAAAGCGGCGCATGAGCATCTCGCGCTCTTGACCTGGAAGCTCGTCGTACCACGGCCAGAAGGTGACCTCGGTCCCCGGCAGATGCTGCTCGATCAGCCGGAGCATGCCCGGCGTGTGCGCCACATCGCCAATATTCTCGATCTGCCAGCCTGACCGCAAGAGAATGCGGCGCGGCCGACCCGTCGCGGCGCGGGCGTTCGTGGCGATGGCGGCAGCCAAGGCCGCGCCGCCGACCATCGCGCCCCGACGCGTGAACAAAGGATCATTCATTATTCTCTCCTTCCCTTATGCACCGGGCGTCACCGCACGAGCCTCGCCGGATCGACGGGAGTCCAGCGGGGCACGAGCAGGTGCACGACCAGTAGCGCCAGCAGATATGCGCCCCCGGCCGCGATGAAGATCGGCTGGTAGCTCTTCACCGTTTCCAGGATGACGCCCGCGAACTTCGCCATCAGCATGCTGCCGGCCGCGCCGGCCAAGCCGCCCAGGCCTACCACCGACCCTTGCGTGCCCTTGGGAAAGAGATCGCCGGGCAGGGCGAAGAGATTGGTGGAGAACCCCTGATGCGCGGCGCAGGCGATGCCGATCAACAGCGCCGCCGTCCAGATCGTCGGCGCTTGCGCGGCGAAGGCGACGGGCACCGCACTCACGGCGCATAGCGCCATGGCGAATTTGCGCGAGCGGTTGGCCGACCACCCGCGCCCGAGCAGCTTCGACGAGGTGTAGCCGCCGGCGATCGAGCCGAGGTCGGCGAGCAGGTAGATCGCGATCAGCGGCGGCCCGAACTGCATCATCTTCGCGCCGAACTGCTGATCGAAGAAGCTCGGCAACCAGAACAGGAACGTCCACCAGACCGGATCGATGAGGAAGCGGCCAGCCATATACGCCCAGGTCTGGCGCAGCGCGAGCAGGGTGCGGAATGGCACCTGCGTGACCACCGCCGCAGGATCGCTCTCGATCCAGGCGAGTTCCTGCGCGCTCACGGTCTTGTGCTCGCGCGGGCGACGGTAGATCGCCAGCCATGCGGCCAGCCAGACGATCGACAAGGCCCCGGTGGCGATGAACGCCGCCTGCCACCCGAAGCTGAGCGCCAGCACGGGTACGATCAACGGCGTGACGGTCGCGCCGATGTTCGCGCCGGCGTTGAGGATGCCGATCGCGAGCGCGCGTTCGCGCTGCGGGAACCATTCGCTCGTCGCGGCGAGCGCCGCCGGATAGGTCGCGGACTCGCCCAGGGCGAGCGGCACGCGGGCCAGGACCATCCCCTGCGGCGTCGTGAACAAGGCGTGGGCGACATGACCCGCCGTCCACACGATGATGGCGATGACATAGCCAATGCGCGCACCGACGCGATCGATCAGCCGCCCGGAGATCAGGAAACCTATGCCATAGGCCGCCTGAAACCAGATCTGGAGGTCGGCATAGCCGCCCTCCGTCCAGCCATAGGCGCGGGAGAGGTCGGGCTTGAGGATCCCGAGCACGAGTCGGTCGATGTAGGAGATGACAACGGCGAAAAAGAGCAGCGCGCAGACGATCCAGCGCACCTTGCCCGATGGCTTGGGCACGGGCGGCAGGCTCCGCGCGACCGCGGCGCTCACTTCGCCGACGCCGTCCAACGGCGGCGAAGCAGGTCCGCCGCCAACTTTGGCCGGCGGTCGCGCGTGAACACGCCCTTGTGGTTGAGCGCGCCGGCGCGCAGCACGCCCTGCGGCGTGCGGAAATCGGCGAACGCCCAAGGATGCGAGCCGATCACCTCCTTGTGCTTGGCGATGGTGCGGAGATAGCGGTCGATGAGCTCGGCCTGATACTCCTCGCTCCACATCTCGGGCGGGTTGGCGTGCATGCCCGCGATCGCATCCGCGCCGAATTCGGTGTACATGATCGGCTTGTTCGGGTGGCGCGACTTCAGCGTCTCGATCTCACCGTTCAGCGCCTTCTCCGCGTCGTCGAGGCGGCCGGAAATGCCGTACCAGCCGTTATAGCTGTTGGTGCAGATGATGTCGCCCAGGCCGACCCATTCGGGCGGTCCCCAGTGCACGCTGACCAGCGCCACCGGGCGTGTCCGGTCGAGCCCGCGCGCATGCGCGAACAAACGCGTGAAGAACTCGGTGCCCGCGGGTATCGCCGATGGCGGCGCCTGGTTGAGGGTTTGAAAGGGCTTGTCCAGCGGCTCGTTGGCGAGGCTCCACAGGATCACGCACGGATGGTTCTTGTCGCGCTTGACCAAACGGTCGAGCGACGCGGCCAGCGTGGTGTAGCGCGCCGCGAGCACGCGCGGCGAATCCATGAACACCAGACTGACCGCCGGCGTCTCGTCAATGACGAGCAGGCCGTATTCGTCGGCCAGCATCATCGCCTCTTCCGAATACGGATAATGCGACGTGCGGAAGCTGTTGGCGCCGACCCACTTGAGGAGCTCGAAATCGCGAATGATGGACGGCAGGTCGAGCCCCCGCCCGTGCAGCGGAAAGTCCTCATGCTTGCCGAAACCCCGGAGGAACACGGGCTTGTCGTTGAGCAGCAGTTCGCGGCCCTTCACCGCGATCGTCCGCACGCCGACCTTCATCGTATATTCGTCGAGGCCGTCGCCGAGCCTGATGGTCAGCTTGTAGAGAAAGGGGTCCTCCGGCCCCCAGGCGCGCACGTCCGCGATGCGCAGGCGCAGCTTGCCGCGGCCGCCCTGCACCGATCCCAGACCCTCGACCGTCTTGCCCGCGCCGCCGTCGAGCGTCGCGCGCACCGGCCCCGACCAGCCGGTCGCGACGGCGAGGTCCAGATCGACGACGCCGGTCGTTCCCGCCAGCGTCGTGACGACCGTCACATCCTCCACATGCACGCGCGGCACCGCCATCAGCCAGACCGGGCGGTGGATGCCGGCATAGGGGAAGAAGTCGTAGGTCGTCTGCGGGAAGTGGTGGGTGTGGAGCTTGGCCGTGTCGGGATCGGGGATGGCCGGCACGCGGTCGAGCCGCAGCTTGTTCTCGACCATGACGACCAGGCGGTTCTCGCTTTTGATCGCGACCAGATCGGTCGCATCGAAGACGAACGGCAGGTGCGCGCCCTCATGTTCGCCCAGCAGCTTGCCGTTGAGCCACGCCTTGGCGCGGTAGGAAACCGCCCCGAACCGAAGCAGGATCTGGCGCGCGGCCCAAGCGTCGGCGACCTCGAAATCGAGCTGATACCAAGCCTGACCGAAATAGTTGCGCGCGTCGTCGAACAGGTCGTTCCAACTGCACGGGACCGGGATCGTCCGCGCGCCCGTCAAGCTGCGGAACCAGCCCGCCGTCTCGCCGGCATCTTCGGGATCGAGCTTGAATTTCCATAGGCCGGACAGGTCGCGCGTGTCGCGGGTCGCGCTCTCGTGAGGATAGAGCAGGGTCGGTTCGACCATCTTAGGCTGGGCAGCGGCGGGCGCGTGTACGGCGGTCGTCAGGGCCAGGGCGCTTCCGGCCATGAGCAGCTCACGCCGGTCCAGCTGCGTGCGCCGCCGCGCATGATCCTCGAGCATTGTCATCCCCCTCGCTTACTCGCAGGCGACACGTCGAGTGCCGCTGCTCCTGGTCGCCACGTCTTGGTGCTGGCGCGACGCCAAACCGGCGCTTGTACTCGGATGGGATAACCGGTCTGACCAATATGGACAAGCCACACGTGGGGCAGGGCTGCCACCCACGCTGTCGGTGATCTTTGGTAAGACCGGTTTCACCACGATGCGATGACAATGGCTGGTAGCGGCGGGACACATGCGCACAGTTTGACACGCTTGAATGACGTGCAGTGCGGGGCACCCGCTTATGGTATCGCGCCCGTCCTGCCCGTCACGAGCGGATCGACGCGGGTGCGCCTTGTTAACCGCGCATTTCCTCGAGCTCGCGCCCACGCGTCTCGACCACCATGATCCGAACGAAGAAGAAGGATAGAAACGCAGCCGTAGCGTAGAAGCCGTAGACCAGCGGTAGTCCCACGCCGACGGCCAGCGCCGGAAAGCTGACCGAGATCGTGAAATTGGCGATCCATTGAGCAAAGCCCGCGACCGCGAGCGCCGATCCGCGCAGCTGGTTGGGGAACATCTCGCCCAACATGACCCACATGACCGGGCCCCAGCTGGCGTTGAACGCGACCACATAAAGATTGGCGGCAATCAACGCGGTCGTACCCGCGGTGTCGCCCAACGACAGTGCGTCATCGGAATATCGCGCCGTCGAAAAACAGGCCGCGATCACGGCGAGGGTCACCGCCATGGCGAGCGAACCCGCCAGCAGGAGCGGCCTGCGGCCGACCCGATCGATCGCGGCGATCGCGAACAGGCATGCAAGGATCGACAGCGCGCCTGACAGGATGTTGATCCTGAGCGCGTCGTCCTCGCTGAAGCCGACCGATTGCCACAGGGCGGCGCCGTAGTAGAACACGACGTTGATCCCGACGAGTTGCTGAAACACGGCCAGCCCGATCCCCGTCCAAACGATGGGCCTGAGGCCGCCGCCCGGGAGCCGGAGGTCCGACAAGCGCGGACGATGGTCGAGCTGGAGCGAAATCTTGATCTCCGCGGCTTTGGCGCGGGCCGCGTCGGCACCGAACAGCCGCGTCAACACGTTCAAGGCGGCGACCTCGCGGCCCTGGAGCATCAGGAAGCGGGGGCTTTCGGGAATCGCCAGCAGGGCCACGAGATAGACGACCGCTGGCGCGACCTGAAGCCAGAACATCCAACGCCAGGCGGGATAGCCGCCCCAGAGCTCCGCAGTCGATCCCCCCGCGCTACGAGCCAGGGCGTAGTTCGCGACGAACGCGCCCGTCAGCCCGGCGATGATCATGATCTGCTGCACGCTCGACAGCCGCCCGCGGATGCGCGCGGGCGTGACCTCGCTGATATAGACCGGCGAGATCACGCTCGCCGCGCCCACGCCCAATCCACCGACAATCCGCGCCAGGATGAACATCGCCGAAGAACCGGCGGCGCCCGCGCCGACCGCGCTGCCGACGAAGAGCACCGCCGCGATCATCATGACCGACCGCCGGCCGATCCGATCCGCAAGCGTGCCCGCGGCGAACGCCCCGATCGCGCAGCCGATGAGGATCGCGCCGACATTGAGTCCGGTTCCAAGCTTCGACAGGCCAAAGGCGCGCTCCAGCCCGTCCTGCGTGCCGTTGATCACCCCGGAATCATAGCCGAACATGAACCCGCCGATCGTCGCCACCGCCACGATCATAGCGATAAAGGCGATGTCGACCCGTTCGCTTGCTTCCGCCGTCGTCGCCCTGCTCGCCATCCCCGTCTCCCCCTGAGTCGACTCCGCCCCGCTCAACGCCATCCCGCGTCGACGAAGTAATCATGCCCGGTGATCATGCGGGCGTCGTCCGACGCCAGGAACAGGGCCAGCGCCGCGACGTCGGCCGGCAACACGCGCGCCTTCAGGCATTGGGCGTCGAGGATGCGCCGTTCCTCTGCGGGATCGTGCCACAACGCGTCTTGGCGCGGGGTCTTCACGGCGCCCGGAACGATCGTGTTGACGCGGATGCCGCGCGGGCCAAGGTCGCGGGCGAGCGCCCGCGTCATTCCCTCTATTCCCGCCTTTGCGGTTTGGTAGAGAACCAGATCGGGAAGCGCCACGTGCCAGCTGATCGACCCCAGGTTCAGGATCACTCCGCCCTCGACCATCGCCGCCGCGGCCGCCTGCGCGGCGAAGAACACGTGGCGCAGATTGACCGCGATCCGGTCGTCCCAATAGGCGGGCGTGACGTCGGCCACGCCGTGACGATCGTCGTTCGCGGCGTTGTTCACCAGCACGTCGACGCCGCCGAGATCGGCGATGGACGCCGCCAACCCGGTCCGAAGATCGTCGAGG
>DASVUT010000477.1:0-2791 GCA_036386955.1 Sphingomonas sp.
GTTCATCCGGTCCATCAGCGGCTTGCCGTCCTCGAGGATGATCAGCGGCACGCCGTCCATGAATTTCTGGAACGACTTTGAACGCTGCTTCCATACTGACGTTGAGATGCTGATGCCCACCAAGGTGATGATCAACAAGAACGCGTTGGTCATGGAGTGATCACTGTCGATCATCGCCTGCTGCGTCGTTTCGCTGATGATCAGCAGCAACACCAGGTCGAACGTCGTTGCCTCCGTCAGCGTCTTCTTGCCAGCAACCCGTATGACGGCCCAGAGGAACACAAACATGACAACGCCACGTATCACTGAGTCCATGGGCTAGCTCCGTTTAAAGTCGGGAAGGATGACGCGAGGTGACGATCAGGGATAAAAGAACTGGCGGAAGCTGACTTCCTTGCTGCCTTCGATTCCGATCCGCACTTTGTTCTCCCAGGGGCTCTGGGGCTGGAACCGAAACCGCACGGCCGTTGCCTCAGCCGGGTTGCTGATGTTGAAAACGTAGACCAGTCGATCCGGGCCGGCCTCGACACGCTCGGGCTCGGGAACGACCGTCTCCAGTTCGATCGACTCCATGTACTCGCGATCGATCCATACCCGCGCTTCTTTTCCGCTTGCGGCTTGCGGCCCCAGGTTGATCTTGATGTCGGTGGGGCCTTCGATCCGTTCGAAGCGGTAGTATTCCACCCAGATGGGCCCGCCTTCATCTCCGGCAGTGAACCGCGTGAGCGGGCCCGGCCCGAGCAGGCCCAGCAGTGCGGCGATGGCGATCAGCAACATGATGGTCCAGCCCACGCGCTGAACGATCCACATGCGGCGCTCCAGCGCCATATCCTGATCCACCTGCAAATCGCCGAAAATTGGGATCTTGTCCATGGGTGTACCCCCAATGTGTCGATCGCTGCCAGTGCAGTTGCGGCCTTCGCTGGAAGCAACAGGTACCGCTACTCGCTAAAGCCTAGGCGCGGGTTCTGGGCGATCCAACGGTGCACGTGAGGCAATCTCGTCTGTCATGGTTGATTCCCCAATATTTGCTTGTCGCGTCGCGTCGCTGCGCGCCGGCCATATAGTGGTCCGATGAGCGACGTGAAGTGGAAGGTTCAGTTAGCGTTGGAGGAATCGCGCGTCCTTGTCATTGGGGCCAATATCCTGCTTGGTGCGCAGTATCAGGCCGTCTTCCAGAAAACCTTTTCAGCGCTGCCGAAGCTCACACAGCATCTGCACATCGCTTCGCTGTGCCTGACGTTGACTTCGTTCGCGTTGCTGATGTCGCCAGTGCCCAGGCACCTGCTCGGAGAAGACGCCGAGAGCACGCACGGCATCCACACTTTCACGACCCGCGTGGCCGCTTGGTCATTGCCGCCGTTCGCGGGTGCGATGGCGCTGGTCATCATGGTTGCTACGGAATCGGCCATCGGACCGGCGCTGTCGATCACGACCGGCGCGCTCACGCTTGTGATCACGGCCGCGCTATGGTTCGGGCCGATGATTTTCCTTACGCCTGCGGAGCGAGCAAAGGAGCAATCGATGGGCAATTCGGCCGATCCAGGCGCCTCGACGTACAACCTCGGCGACGAAGGACATCAGCCATCGGATCTGGCGACCAAGATCCAGCAGGCGTTCGTTGAAGTGCGAATGGTTCTCCCGGGGGCACAGGCCCTTTTCGGGTTCCAGTTCATCGGAACCCTGACGGAAGCGTTCGAAAAGCTTCCCGCGTCTGCGAAATACGTCCACCTGATGAGCCTCGGTTGCGTCGCGCTGAGCATCGCGATGCTGATGGCGCCCGCTGCATTTCACCGCACCGTTGAGCGCGGCGCCGTGACGCGGCGCCAGCAACGCGTAACAAGCTGGTTCATCGTCGCCGCGATGGCCGTCCTGATTCCCGGCATGACCGGCGATCTGTACGTCGTCGTGCAACGAATCACCGGCTCATCGACTGCCGGCTGGATTGCGGCCGTAGCGGCGGCGATCCTGCTGTGCAGCTTGTGGTTCCTCCCGGCGATTTTGGCGGGTAGAAGGCATCAAACTGCGGTCGCTTCTTCGTAGCGCGAGCAACAGCCGGACGATCGCACTCGGCGGAATGGCCTATGGCCGTTGATCTCGACGGCGTTCGGCTCCCCCGCCACCGGCGGGTCGTAGTCACCCACCGCCCCGCCTCGTCCGATCGCACGCGTTCCCACGAGAAGCGCGTGCCGTCTAGTGACCGGCTTCCGAGCATGGCCCCGAACTACAGCTCGGCCGGTACGCCCTGCGGTAACTGCCCGCCGGCACTTGACGATCTTCGTCACTTGGAACAAGTCGATGTCGGTCTACCGTCGCTCATTGACGTGCTGGCGCTGCGTCATTTCAATGTCGCGCATGGAGACTCCCACCCGCTGCTGCGCCGCGATAACGATGATGGTGTCGCTGGTGATTTCGCTGGCTGCCACCCCGCGCGACGCACAGGGACAATCGCCCGCGCCGGCCAAGTTGCCCATCGGCATGAACTTGGGCGGCATCGCGGATTACTCGTCCGGTTACCCGTTCAAAAATCTCATGTGGGGCGCGCGTCCGTGGCTCAGCCGCAACGCCGAGGGGGACGGGCCGTTCAACACCGAACTCGCGGACAAAATCCCCCTCGACCCGAACGGCTACCCGCTCGAGTTGCCCGTAACGGTTCAAGGCTCGAACCGGCCGCAGGTCGTTTTCACGCTCATCCCCAACGTCGTCGAGCCCGGCCGCTACCTCGTCCTGTACGACGGCGACGGTGAGGTGACGGCCGCGATGACCAGTAAGGTAATTGAGTCGAAGCCGG
>DASVUT010000478.1:0-4808 GCA_036386955.1 Sphingomonas sp.
GCGAGCGGTGGGGCCCACTGCCGCCCAGGGCGCAAGCGCAGCCGCCGCTGCGTCCGCGGCCGCGCGGGCGTCGTCGACGGTGGCCGCCGCGGCTCGCGTGACCAGCCCGCCCGTGACCGGATCGAACCTGTCGAACGTCCGATCGGACACCGCCGGCCGGCCGGATATCGATAACGCCACATCGGCGTACGCCACTGCCTCTCTCCTGATAACGCTATATCTGATAGCAGTTCCGTCCGCTATACGCAATAGCGTTGTTGCCTGGCTCCTGACCGCTCACTACGGGGACAGACTATGATCGACCCGCTTGATGAACTGCTCGGTTACCAGCTTCGGCGGGCATCGGCCGTGATGATGGCCGATCTCACCCGGACCTTGGAGTCGCTCGAGCTGCGCGCCACGGAAGCTTCGGTCGTTCTCGCGATTTCCACCAATCCGGGCGCGACGCAGAGCGAGATCGGGCGCCTTTTAGGTATCCAGCGCGCGAACATGGCCCCGATCGTCGCGATGCTGATGGCCCGCGACCTGATCGACCGCTCGGCAAGCGACGGCCGGTCGCATCAGTTGAGCCTTTCCCACAAAGGGGCGGGACTGGCGTCCCAAGTCGCGGATGCGATCGCGCGTCATGAAGCGCGGTTCCTGCCCGACATCGGCATGCGGGAGCGAGGTCTGCTTCTGGAGCAGCTCCGGGCGGTCCGCGCGCGGGATCATGTCGACCGGAAGTAGAGCCGGGCGCTAAACCCGCGCTTCGATCTCCGCGAGGATGCGTTCAGCCTCGGCGAAGCCGGTGTTCGCCGCGGGAACCCCCGCATACACCGCGAGCTGCATCAGCACCTCCTTGAGTTCCTCGACACCGAACCCGCCCTGCGAAAGCCCGGCGCGGACGTGAAGTTGGAACTCCTCCCAACGGCCGAGTGCGGCGGTGATGGCGAGCACCAGCAGCCGGCGCGTGGTGTCGTCCAGCCCGGGGCGGCTCCACACCTCCTGCCACGCGGAGCGGGTGATCATCGACTGGAAGTCGGCGTTGAAGGGCGTCCGGCCGGCCAGCGCGCGGTCGACCCAGGCGTCGCCGAGCACCCGGCGGCGGTTGGCCAGCCCCGCCTCGAACAGCGCGTCGGCTGCAGCGTCCAGCGCCGGACGGGGCAGAAAGAAGCGGCGCAGGAGCGCGGCAAGCGCCGCCGGCTGTTCGACCTGCGCGAGATGCCCGGCGTCCAGATGCGCAACCTCGGCACCCGGGATTATTCCGACGACGCGTCGGCCATGCTCCGCAAACGGCGTGGAGACGTCCCGGTCGCCCCCGACCACCAACGTGGGTTGCGCGACGCCTTCCAACTTCTCGTACACCGCAATGTCCCGTATGGCCGCGCCAGCACCGGCGTAGCCGTGCGCCGGTTGCGCCAGCAGCGCGCGGCGGATGCCCTGCTCGATGGCTGGATGGGCCCTGGCGAAGCCTGGCGACAAGAGCCGGCCCATGACGACGTCGGCGATCGCCGCCATGCCCCCCTCCCGCACCGCGGCCAGCCGCGCTTCCCAAACGCTGGAGTCCATGGTCGCGGACGTGCAGATCAGCGCCAGGGCGTCCACCCGCTCTGGGCGGTCAAGCGCGAGTTGCATCGCGACCATACCGCCGAGCGACACGCCGGCGACGAAGGCGTGCTCGACGCCCGCCGCGTCCATCACCGCCGTCACATCGGCGGCGAGCATGGGCATATCGTAGTCGCCTTCGGGCGCGTCGGATGCGCCATGCCCGCGCGCGTCCATGCGCAGGCAGCGGAACACCGGCACGAGGTGCCGGACGCACGCATCCCAGATCGTCATGTCGGTGGCGATCGAATTGAGCAGCACGATCGCCGGCGCGCCCTCCGAACCGTCGAGCTTCCAATAAAGGCGGACGTCGTCGCGGGTTACGAATGGCATATCAGTCTCCCCGTGCCAGAAGCTCGGCGATCAGCGGGTCGCCTTCGCCCGAACCCTTGCCTGGAGTCGCGTCCAAACCGCTGGCGGCCAGGTTCCGTGCGATCGCCGCTCCGTCGACGTCCAGCCCCTCCGCCACTTCCGCCATGGCGGCGGTCGCGCCCGACGCGAGCAGGAAGAGGTCGGCCAGCATGGGTCCTTCCGCTTGCCAGCCGCCCACGCCGCGCTCCAGCTCGGCCGGCAGTGCACCGAGCACGCCCGCGACGAGCCCGGGCGCGCGATGAGCTGCGGCTAGGGCGACCTGCGCGCCCACAGGATTGCGCTTGTGCGCCATCGCCGACGAGCCGCCGCGGCCCGTCACGAACGGTTCATGCGCCTCGCCGACCGTGTTTTGGGCGAGCAACGCCACGTCCCGCGCCATTTTGCCCAAGGTCCCGATCAGTATCCCCACCGCCGCCGCGATGCCGGCGACGCCCGTCCGGCGCGCATGCCAGGGCGGTCCTTCCGACAAGCCGAGCGTCGCGGCGACGCGCGCTGCCACCGCCGGCCCGCCGAGCCCCACGCCTGTTCCCACCGGACCGCCGAGTTGCAGGACAGCGTGCGCATCGACCTCCGTGAACAGTCGGCGGGTGGCCTCGACCGCGCCCAACCGCCACTGCGCCACACGCAGCCCGAACGGGATCGGCAGGGCGTCCTGCAACAGCGTCCGGCCGATCGCGGACGTCGCCGCGTGACGCTCGGCGAGCAGGCGAAGCGCGGCCCTGATCCGACCGGTGTCGACACGCAGCAGCGTGGTCGCGGCGCGCACCTGGACCATGAGCACGGTGTCCGCCAAGTCCTGGCTAGTCGCCCCTCGGTGGGCGTGCTCCGCGGACGCGCGCAGACGCCGGACGAGTGGGATGGCGAGCGTACCGGCATGCGCGGCCTCCTCCGCCAGCGCCACGGGGTCGATCAGGAGCGACGCGCAAGCCGTCTCGACAGCCTCGGCGTCACCCGGCGCGATCACGCCTTCTGCCTCTTGCGCCCGCGCCAGCGCCGTCTCGAACGCCAGCGCGTGCCCGATCGTCGCGGCGTCGCTCCACACCGCCAGCATGGCGGGCGTGGCGGGCGGGCGTTGGCGGAGCAGGTCGCTCACAGGTCGAAGAAGACCGTCTCGCGCTCGCCGCAGAGCACAATGTCAAGCCACCAGCAGCCCTCGCGTCGCTCCGCGACCAGTGTGCCGCGCCGCGCCGGCGGCACGCTCGCCAGCACGGGGTCGGTGTCGTTCCCTTCGCCATCGGCGAAATAGAGCCGCGTCGCCAACCGCTTCAGGATCCCGCGCCCGAAGATTGACAGCGCGACGTGCGGCGCCTGGGCGTCGTCGACCCGGCCCGGACGGATCGTGCCGAAACGGTAGACACCCGCGTCGTCGGTCGAGGCGCGGCCGAAGCCGACGAAGTGCGGGTCGATCGCGCGCTCCCCCCGCCGGTCGGCTTCCGCGCGGTACCGGCCGGCGGCATTCGCCTGCCACAGTTCGACCATCGCGTCGGGCACCGGCGCGCCGTCTCCGTCGAGCACACGGCCCGCGATCTCGATCGCCTCGCCTGCCGGCGTGCCGGTCGGACTGGACAGATTGAGCACCCAGTGCTCCTCGGCGAACAGCTCGGGCCGCGCGCCCATCTCGGACCGCCCGACCAGGTCCGCGCCGCCTTTCCAGGGCAGTCCGTAGTGGAAGAACGGCCCCACCGTCTGCGAGGGCGTCTGGCCGAACAGCGCCGGGTCCTGGTTGTCGAGGCGCGGCGCCGGCGCGCGGCGCTCCAGATCAATGCCCATGCGCGTCTTCGAACGGCGTCCCGTCCGGACCCTTCAGCACCAGGTCGAACAGATAGCCGAGCGCCCTGTTCGGCTCCGTCGTCGCGATGTCGAAGCGGCCGACCATGCGCTGGCGGTACGGCATGGGAACGGCGTTGGCGATCGGATCGATCTCGATCAGCGGGTCGTCCGGAAAGTACATCTGGGTGACCAATCGTGTCGCGAACGCGGGGCCGAGCAACGACAGGTGGATATGCGCCGGCCGCCAAGCGTTGCGGTGGTTGCCCCAGGGATAGGCGCCGGGCCGTATCGTGACGAATCGGTACCGCCCCTCCCGGTCGGTGACCACGCGCCCGGCGCCGATGAAATGCGGATCGAGCGGCGCGTCCCACCGATCCTTCGAGTGAACATACCGGCCGGCGGCGTTCGCCTGCCAGATTTCGATCACGGTGTTCGGCACGGGCCGGCGGCCCTCGTCGAGCACGCGACCCGACACGATGATCCGCTGTCCGATGGGCGTGCCGCCGTGATGGGCGGTGAGGTCGTCCATCGCCGGCCCCATCAGCCGGTCCCACTCGCCCGTCGGCCCGGTGACCTCGGTCAGCGTGGTCGGGATGCGCACCGGCGGCTGGCGCGGACTGCGCGACACCGTGGAGCGGTATTCCTCGAACAGCGACGGCGGCTGGCCGGCGTCGTCGCGTCGGTAGCCCCTCACGCGAAGCGGCCCGGGTCGAACGTCGCGGCGGTCTTCTCGCGCACTTCGTCAAGCGCTACGCCGGGCGCGAGCTCGACAAGCGTCAGTCCGCCCGCCCGCTTGTCGCATTCGAGCACGCAAAGGTCGGTGACGACCAGATCGACCACCCCCGCCCCGGTCAGCGGCAGCGTACACACGTCGAGCACCTTGGACTGTCCGGCCTTGCCGACGTGCTCCATGACCACCACGACGCGCTTGACCCCCGCGACGAGATCCATCGCGCCGCCCATCCCCTTCACCATCTTGCCGGGGATCATCCAGTTGGCGATGTCACCGCCCGCCGAGACCTGCATGGCGCCCAAGATGGCAGCGTCGACCTTGCCGCCACGGATCATGGCGAACGACGTGG
>DASVUT010000479.1:0-1785 GCA_036386955.1 Sphingomonas sp.
GCCGGCGACCGCGTGGCGATCAGCACGGTGCTGACGAAGGTCACCACCGCCTCGCCATGCTGGTTCAGCGTCGCGATCCGGCTCTTGTAGATCCCCATCTCGGGGCGGCTGGCCGAGCGGCGCTTTTCGAGCAGCTCGGCCTCGACGCTCAGTGAGTCGCCCGGAAACACGGGTCTGGGCCAGCGGAGCTCGTCGATCCCCGGGGAGCCCAGCCCCGCCTCGCCACGCGCCTGCATGTCGGCGACCAGCATCGCCATCGTCATCGCGCAGCTATGCCAGCCGCTCGCCGACAGCCGCCCGAAATGCGTCGCCGCCGCCGCCTCGTCGGACAGATGAAAGGGCTGGGGATCATAGTCGCGCGCAAAGGCGATCACCTCGTCGCGCGACACCAGCCGCTCCCCGAACCGGCGTCTCGTGCCGACCTCCAGATCCTCGAAATAGATCACCGGCGTGCCCCCTGTGCCATGACGCCACGGAACGTCCGGTCGCTGCCGTCGAGCCCCACGCCCGGCGGCAGGCGCAGCAGCGTGCGCAGCAACGGCGCGACATCGACATTGTCGAACGCACCGATCCGCTTACCGCGCGCGAAGGCGGGGCCGTTGGCGATGAACAGCGCGCGCATGTCGGGCATGGCCGGATCATAGCCGTGCTCGCCACCCGTCTTGGCCTCGCGCGGCGCGGTCCTGGCGATCATCCAGCCATTCTCGGCGAGGCACAGATAGGGCTGGACGCGCGGGTTGCTGCCATAACGGAACCGCGCCGGCAGATCGCGTTTACGCCAGCAGGTCATGTGCGGGTGCGGGCGCAGCAGAGCCGCCTCCAGCGCCGCCTCCCGCCCGGGCAGCGGTGCCAAGGTCGCGTAAGGCCCGGCCTCCACCACCCGCGCGTCGGTCGCAGGGACGAGCGTGTCTAGCGCGATCGTCCGCGTGCTCAATGTTGCGGTCATGCCGTGGTCGGCGACGATCACGACATTGGCCGGCTGCCCCAAGGCCGCCAGTTCGCTCGCCAGGAGCCCCAAGGTCCGGTCGACCTCCGCCACCGCCGCCAGCGTCTGGGGGGCGTCGGGGCCATACACATGCCCCGCGGTATCGACCGCCTCGAAGTAGAGCGTGACGAAGCGCGGGCGCGTGGCCGCCGGGCGCCGGAGCCAGTCGATCGCCGTGCGCACGCGCTGTTCGCCCGTCTGCGCCTCGGCATATTGCTGCCAGTCGGACGGCCGCGTGCCGCCAGTCTGGGTGTAGGGCCATTTGGGCGCGCGCACGCCGCCCCAGCCGACATTGGCACCCGGCCAGAACATCGTACCCGTCCGCACCCCGGCCTTCTCCGCGGTCACCCAGATCGGCTCGGCGGCGTTCCACCAGAACGGATCGTCGGTGGCCATGGTGAAGGTTTCGCCAGGCCGCGCCGGGTCCTCCATGCTGTTGGCGACGATCCCGTGGCGATCGGGAACGAGTCCGGTGACCAGCGTCCAGAAATTGGGGAAAGTCTTCGACGGGAAGGACGGCCGCATCGACCCGGTCACGCCCTGCGCGGCCAACTGGCTGAGGACGGGCGTGACGCCGCGCTCCAGATAATCGGGCCGGAACCCGTCGATGCCGATCAGCAGGGTGATCGGCTGGCGCACCTCCTGCGTCGCAAGCGCCCCGCTCGCAGGCCCCGCCGGCTGAGTCACCGACGTGAGTGCGGGCGGCGTGTACGGATAGGCACAGCCGGCGCATGCGGCGGCGAGAGCCAGCGGCCAGGAGCGGAACACGCGATCTATCATCAGCGGACCCTTCGTCATCA
>DASVUT010000480.1:0-2373 GCA_036386955.1 Sphingomonas sp.
CAACGCCGCTATCTGCTCGATCAGCTTGCCCTTCTGGATACCGTACGGGATCTGGTCGACGATGATCGACCAGCCGCCCCCCTTTTCGCGCTCGATGCTCCAGCGCGCGCGCACCCTGAATGACCCGCGCCCGGTGACATAGGCCTCCCGGAGCGCCGCGGGCGGATCGACCACCAGCCCGCCGGTCGGAAAATCGGGCCCCTGCACCACCGCCAGGATCGCCGCGTCGTCGCTGTCGGGGTTTTCCACCAGCAGCATCGCGGCATCGAGCAATTCGGCGGCATTGTGCGGCGGGATGCTCGTCGCCATGCCCACCGCGATCCCCGCCGCGCCGTTCGCCAGCAAATTGGGAAACAGCCCGGGGAACAGTTCGGGCTCCTGCTCCTCGCCATTATAGGTCGGGCGGTACGCGACCGCGTCCTCGTCCAGCCCGTCCATCAGGTCGATAGCTACCGGCGTCAGCCGCGCCTCGGTATAGCGGTACGCGGCCGCATTATCGCCGTCGATGTTGCCGAAATTGCCCTGCCCGTCGACCAGCGGATACCGCAGCGCGAAGTCCTGCGCGAGGCGAACCATCGCATCATAGACCGACTGATCACCATGCGGGTGATATTTGCCGATGACGTCGCCGACGACGCGTGCGCATTTCTTGTACCCCGACGCCGGGTCGAGCTTGAGCAACCGCATCGCCCATAACAGCCGCCGGTGCACGGGCTTCAGCCCGTCGCGCACATCGGGCAACGATCGCGCGGTGATCGTCGACAGCGCATAGACCAAATACCGCTCGGACAGCGCGCTGTCGAACGGAGCATCCAGAATACCGACGCTGGGCGTGTCTAACGGATCGGACATTAGGGGAACGGGTACGCGGGATGCGGCGCGTAATCAAATCCCGCCGATCGATGCCGGTTTGCGCGCGGACGCCGCCCGGCTAAGCCGGCGCATGCTCCCTGCCCTTTTCGCCGCATTGCTCGCCATGACCCAGCTTCTCACCTGGCCCGATCTGACCAAGCGCGTACGGCCGACCCCGGACGCGACGATCGAATATGGCGCGGATTCGCTGCAGAAGGTCGATCTGTGGCGCCCCGCCGGGCCTGGGCCCTTCCCCGTCGTGGTCATGGTCCATGGCGGCTGCTGGCAGACGAGCATCGCCGATCGCCGGCTGATGGACTGGATCGCGGACGACCTGCGGCGGGACGGCATCGCCGTGTGGAACATCGACTATCGCGGCGTCGACCGGGCTGGTGGCGGTTATCCGGGCACCTTCGCCGATGCCGCCGCCGCGACGGACGCGCTGAGGGTCCATGCCAAGCGGTACGCGCTCGACACACGCCGCGTCGTCGCGCTGGGCCATTCGGCGGGCGGGCACCTGGCGCTGTGGCTCGCCGCCCGCGCCCACCTGCCCGCGACCAGCCCGTTGCGCACGAAACACCCGCTAAAGCTCGCGCACGTCATCAGCCTGGGCGGCCTTCCCGACCTGGAGGCAACCGCGACCAGCCCCGACAATGGCTGCGGCACCGACGTCATCGCCCGGCTCGTCGGGACCCGCGCCGATCCCTATGCCGACACCTCGATCCCACGACTCCTCCCGCTCGGCATCCCGCACGACCTCGTGAACGGCCGCGAAGACAAGATCATCCCGTATCGCTTGGCCACCGACTACACCGCCCGCGCTACCGCCGCCGGCGACCAGCTGACGCTCCACACCGTCCCCGCCACCGGCCACGTCGAACTCATCGCCCCTGAAACGGCGGCTTGGGCACAAGCCAAACGCCTGATCCGCGCCGCCCTGAAATCCTCCCCGGGACGGGGAGGGGGACCACCGGCTTCTTCAGCCGGTGGTGGTGGGGGCTCGCGACCAGGAACGCTGCACGCGTCGACAACCCCCTCCGTCGCTCCGCGCCACCTCCCCGTACCGGGGAGGATTGAACCATGACCCTCGCCGCCGCCCGCGCCCTCGACGCAGCCGACCCCCTCGCCCCCATCCGCGACCGTTTCATCCTCCCCGCCGACACCCTCTACCTCGACGGGAACTCGCTCGGCTGCCTCCCCCGCGCCACGCCCGCGATCGTCGCGACCATGGTCGAGCGGCAATGGGGCGAGCGCCTCATCCGTGGCTGGAACGAAGGCTGGATCGACGCTCCCGCGCGGCTCGGGGCCAAGCTTGCGCCGTTGGTCGGCGCCCGCGCGCACGAGGTGATCGTCGGCGACTCGACCTCGACCAACCTGTTCAAGCTGCTCGTCGCGGCGCTCCGCCACGATCCCGCCCGCCGCACCATCGTCAGCGAGGCCGGCAACTTCCCGACCGACCTCCATATCGCCGAGGGCGCGGTCGCGTGCGTGCCCGGCGCGCGCCTCCACGTCGTCGCCCGC
>DASVUT010000481.1:0-2170 GCA_036386955.1 Sphingomonas sp.
GTTGTTTGGGTCCGGCGTGCTGATGCTGATCAGCAACGCTACCTTCGCGATCCTGGCGACGCAGGGGCATTCGCCGACCTGGCTGACCATAGCGGTCACCACCGAGCAGGTGACGAGCGGGCTGGGGCTGACCGTGTTCGCGGTGTATCTGTCCGGGCTGACGAACCTGGCTTTCACCGCGACGCAATTCGCCCTTCTGTCATCGGTGGCGGTTGTTGGGCGGACCTGGTTGTCGACGCCCTCGGGTTATGCGGCCGAGGCGCTGGGGTGGCCGGGGTTCTGGCTGTTGACGATGGTCGTCGCATTGCCGGGCATGTTGCTGTTGTGGGTGTTGTGGAGCCGCGGGTTCGTGGTGGACGCGGTGCGGCAGCCGGGGGCGGAAGTGCCGGATAAGGGTTAGTCGGGATATTCGTCGTTCGCGGCGAGGACGTCACCGGCGAGGTAGAGCGAGCCGGCGATCAGCACGGACCGGGCGAGCGCATCGTCTGCGACGATATCGATGGCCGTCTCGATCGATGCGGCGGTGGTTGCGTCGCGCGCGCCTAGCGATCGGGCTTGGGCGGCGAGCGCGGCCGGCGGGTGATGATCATGGCCGGGGACGGGGACCGCGACGACGGCGCAAGCGGGCGTGACGAGGGCGGACAGGATTGCCGCTGCGTCCTTGTTGGCGAGCATGCCGATGACGAGCGTGGTCGGCGCGCCTTCGCCCCATTGGCCCGCGATCGCGGCGGCGGCGGCGGGATTGTGCGCGCCGTCGAGCCACACGCCGTGGCGGCGGCGCTCGGCGGGCAGGCGGCGGACGAGCGGACCGGTATCGTCCAGCCGCTGCATCCGCGCGGGCCAGCGCGTATCGCCGGGCATCGCCTCATAGGCATGGGCGGGGACTGCGAGCGCGTGCTGGTGGCGGAGCATGGCGGTGGCGAGGCCGAGATTGTCGGCCTGATACGGGCCGTGCAGCGCGGGGTGGGATAGGGCGAGCGTGCCGTGCGCGTCGCGGTAGGTGAGGATCGTGCCCGAGGCGTCGATGTGCCAGTCGTTTGACTGTGCGAGAACCGGCGCGCCTGCCTTTTCCGCGATCTCTGTCACGGCCCTGCCGATCTCGGCGGGGTAGGCGAGGGTGCCGAGCGGCACGTTCGGCCGGGCGATGCCGGCCTTTTCGCGTGCGATGCCGACGGGATCGGAGCCGAGGAACGCCTGATGATCGATGCCGAGCTGTGCGATGCCGCACGCGACGGGGGCGGGGATGACGTTGGTCGCGTCGAGCCGTCCGCCCAGGCCAACCTCGACGATGCAAGCGTCGGCGGGGGTGCGGGCGAAGGCGAGGAAGGCGGCGGCGGTGGTCACCTCGAAGAAGCTCGCGCCGATGTCGCCGGCCTGGTCGAGCACTTCGGACAGGAGCGCCGCGAGCGCGGGGTCGTCGATCAGCTTTCCGGCGACCCGGATGCGTTCGTTGAAGCGGACGAGGTGAGGGGAGGTATAGACGTGGACGCGGTAGCCGGCCGCCTCCAGCCCGGCGCGCAGGAAGGCGCAGGTCGACCCCTTGCCATTGGTGCCCGCGACGTGGAACGCGGGCGGTAGATGGTGATGCGGGTCGCCCAACCTGGCGAGCAGGTGAGTGATCCGTTCCAGCCCGAGCACGTCGGTGCGCGGCGACAGCGCCCAGAGGCGGTCGAGCTGGGCCTGAACGGCGGCGTCGGTGGAGCGGGCATGGTCTGGCACATGGCCGCTATACGGCCGCGCGTGCGGGCCTCAATGCCCCTCGATCGTTGCCCAGACCTTGGTGAAGTCGCGCCGCGCGAGATCGGCTGGCGTGATCCAGAAGCTCGCGTTGCCGACATCGCCGAACATCCAGCCCATGGCCTGCTCGCTGGCAAGATTGAGCAGGCAGATGGTGGGATCGTCGAGCGACAGCGGCTCCTGCGCCGATGGGGCGTGCCCCAGCATCTGCGAGGATTTGAGACCGTAGGACTCGAACCCGTTGAACTCAAATCGCAGAGCTTCGTAGATGTGCGACGGAATCCGGGATGCGCGACCCGGATCGCCGGCCCATGCGCGGACGGTCGCGGTTACCGACGCGAAGATCAGGTTCTCTGCGCGATATCCGAGCGGCTGCTTGTAACGCGGCTTGCGAAGCGCCTCCAGACAGGCGCGGAACTCCGTCTTTTCGTCG
>DASVUT010000482.1:0-7893 GCA_036386955.1 Sphingomonas sp.
CGCTCGCGCGCCGTCCAGCGGGACAGGGACTTGCGCATATGCGCCACCTCCGCGCGGACAAAGGCGATCTCCGTCGTCAGCGCCTCGGCGGATCCCTTGCCCAGATCGCTGCGCAATGCGGCCAGGAACGCGGCCTCCTCGGCGACCAGCATGCGGTCGATCGCTTCCAACTGGAACATTCGCCACGTCAGCGGCCGGGTACGGCCCTGCGCGAAGGCGACGGACAGCGCCTGGTGTTCGCGGGCACCGGCACGGCTCGGCAGCGACACGGGCGGACTGGATGCCTGTTGGGCTACGCTGGCCATGATCGGCGCTCCTCTGCCACATACCGCGTCGAATGTTCGTCGACTCCGGCACCGCTGACGCTACAATGCCGGTTGACTGATAGGGTTGTCAATGAAAATGTCGTCGTCCACCAAGTCGCAAATCGAGGAGCCCAAGCGAGGCGGCGTACGCGAACGGCAACGTTCCGAAACGCAGCGTCAGGTGATCGACGCCGCGATCGCGTTGTTCTCGCGTCAGGGGTATGACGGCACCGCCCTGCCCGCCATTGCCGCCGCCAGCGGCATTCCGGTCCCGCTCATGATCTACCACTTCAAATCGAAGGATCAGTTGTGGCGGGCCGCCGTGTCCGAGGTGTTCGCGCGGGTCGAGGCGCATCTTGTCCGGTTCCAGCCGCAGATCGAACAGGCGAGCGGCGGTGCCTTCTACTGGCTCTGTGCACGCGCGCATGTCTCCGCGCTCGCGGCCTATCCCGAATATATGCGGATCGTGTTTCAGGAAGGGACGCAGGACTCCGACCGGCTCACATGGCTGGTCGAAACACATCAGGGCAAGATGACCCAATTGCTGATGACGATCATCGCGCGGGCTCAGGCGGAGGGGCTGGCACCAGCAATGGACCTGGCCCATGCCAAGTTCATTTTCTCGGGCGCGTTCGCGCTCGCGATCGTGCTCGGGCCCGAATACCGGCTCGTGACCGGGGTCGACAGCCTGTCGCCCGCCTTCATCGAACAACATATCCAAACGTGTCTTCGGCTGCTGCTGCCAAGCGTCGACTGGGACGATCCCGTCAACCGACCGGCTATAGATTGACAGACTAATCAGTAAGTGTAACTTCCTGCTTCGGTTCCGTTGAGCCGTGATGATCGCGAGCCGGCCCGCAGAGGCTGGACGCGGTTGGACGATCGGAGGAGGATGACATGACCGGCAAGATGATTTGGCGCACCACCGCTGCGTTCCTCGCGACCGTCGCCTGGTCGGCTCCTGGGAGCGCCCAGACGATGGCGGCAGATCAGACCGCCGACGCCGACCCCGGTCAAACCGACCAATCCTCCCCCCGGACCGTGTCCGACGATATTGTCGTGACGGCGCAGCGGCGTTCGCAGTCGCTACAGGACGTGCCGATCTCCATCACCGCGCTGTCCGACACCTATCTGCGCGACAGCGGCATCACGCGCACCGACGAGCTTCAGTTCGCGGTGCCGTCGGTGACGTTCCTGTCGAACAACAACCCGCAAGGGAGCCTGACGCTGGTGCGCGGCGTCGGCACCTTCACCTATTCCGACGCGGTCGAATCGAGCGTCGGCACGGTGATCGACGGAGTCGTCCTGGGGCGGCAGGGTATGGGATTGCTCGACTTTTTCGATGTCGAACGCGTCGAGGTGCTGAAGGGACCGCAAGGCACGTTGTTCGGCAAGAATGCCTCCGCCGGGCTGATCAACATCACCACGAAGGCCCCCAGCTTCACCCCCGGCGCGCAAGGCGAGGTGCTGTACGGTAATTTCGACGAGGTGCAGGTGAACGGAGCCGTTACCGGTCCGATCGCCAACGGGGTCGCGCTCCGGCTGACGGGCTTCTATCACACCCGCGACGGCTTCGTGTCGCAACCCGTGACCGGGCGGACGCTCAACAACCTCAACCGCAAGGGCGGGCGCGCCAAGCTGCTGATCGCGCCGCCCGGCAGCGACGGCCAGTTGACGCTCAGCGCCGAATATTACGACATCGACGAGCGTTGCTGCACCTACACCATACGCGCGTTCGATCCCGCCAACCCGGCGCTGCAGGCGATCGCGGGAAGCATCATCGGCACGCCCGGGCCCCGCAACCGCGTGACCGCATCGCAGAACCCCATCTTCAACCGGTCGAAGATCTTCGGCGCGTCGGCGCTGGGCGAGATCGGCATGGGCGATCTGACCCTCAATGCGGTCACCGGCTTTCGCACCTGGACCAATCGCAACGGGTCTGAAAGCGACGGCACGCCCCTGCCGATCCTGGGCGCGCCGGGTGACGGGCAGCGGGTGGAATATGACCAGCTCAGCCAGGAAGTGCGCATCTCCTCGCCCGCCGACCGGACGGTCTATTTCACCGCCGGGCTTTACGGCTATGTCCTGGACACGCGCAGTGCGGGAGTTGTGTCGGGCAATCTGGGCCTGGGACCGCCGGTCATCCCGGCGGGCTTCCTGTTCACGGGTCGGGTCGACTCCAAGACGACGGCGCAGAACTATGCGGTATTTGGCGAGATATCGGTCCGACCGGCACCCAAGCTGCTCCTGACGGCCGGCGGGCGGCTGCTCCGTGAAACGCTCGACGCGTCGTTCCGCCGCAGCAGCACGCTTCCCCTGCCCGGCAACACCGGCGGCGCGGTGGTCGTCGGCGATGGTCGGCGCAGCGACACCAACTATGTCGCGCGCGGGGTGATCCAATATGACTGGTCGCCCGACGTCATGACCTACGCAAGCCTTTCGCGCGGCTACAAGGGCTTTGGCGCCGACACGTCGTCGCCCCTCCCCAGCGCGTTGGGGGGCGCCTTCGGGGCGAGCTTCGCCGAACCCGAAACCAGCCTCAGCTATGAAATCGGGCTCCGCACCCAGTTCGCCGACCGCCGCGTCACCCTCAACGCCTCCGCGTTCTGGACCGATTTCGACAACTTCCAGACGACCTTCTTCGATGCGACCGTGGCGCAATTCGTGCTGCTGAACGCCGACCAGTACCGCACCCGCGGGGTCGAGGCCGATCTGTCCATACGCCCGTTCGCCGGCTTCACCCTCACGGGCACCGCCGCGTATGTCGACGCCGAACCGGTGCGCTTCCCCAACGTCCCCTGTTCCGCGAGTCCATCACCCCTCCCCTGTATCGGCGGGTTCCGCAATGTATCGGGGCGGCGTGCGCCGCTCAGCCCCGACTTCGCCTTCAACGTCGCCGCCGCCTATGAAACGCCGATCGGCGCAAGCGGCGCGGGCTTCTTCGCGCGCGCCGATTACAGCTGGAAGAGCAGCATCCTCTACGATTTCGACCAAGATCCGAGCAACATCCAGGCGGCGTTCGGATTGCTCAATGCACGGGCGGGCGTCACGCTGGCCGCCGAGAAGCTGCGCATCGCGGCCTATGCGCGCAACCTGCTCGACAAGACCTATACCAACCTCATCCTGGACACCCCGGTGTTCGGCGGAACCTCCCAATATCCCGAGATCGGACGCACCTATGGGGTCCAGGTCAACTTCGCTTTCTAGCACACCATCGCCACCCTATGCCGGTCGCCAATGCTGACTGACGAACGGCATTCCGGATGCAACACCTAGTCCCCGTGATGATGCGCGTGCGGCTTGGCCGGTGGGGTCGCCACGCCGTGCGCAGCATGCGCATCGTGGCCGCCATGCTCGGTGATCGCATCGACCCGCGCATGCTGCTCCGGGGTCAGCGCCGCATCCCATGCTTCAACGAAGCGACCATAGCTGGCGGCCGCGACCGCGTTCAGTTGCCGCGCCGGTTGCGTCAGGCTGGCCTTCACGGTTGCGGCCTCCCGATCGCAGACCGCGCGCAGCGTTTTGCTGGTCCGAGACGAAAGGTTCGCGATCCAGGCGCGCCCGTCGATCAGCTCCCGGCAGCCATTGGGCGTCGCCATGTCGATGCCGTGCGCCGCGTTCATGGCGCCCGCGTAGCTGACCGAGAGGCCCATTTTCAGATACGGCACCGTCCGATTGTGGTCCGCGAAAACGCCGTCCGGATTCGGCACGCCGACCCAGACGTGGATCATCGCCAGCCGTCCGCGATTGTCGCCCTTGTCGAAGTAGTTCGCCTTGAGCCAGCCATTCGCAAGCCAGCGCAGAATAGGACGATCAGCAAGCGCCGCCTCGATCGCGCGAAGCATGTCGTGCGCGTGCCAGCGATCGGCGGTACCGGCAAAGCCCCGAGGCATCGCCTCACCCTCTCCCAGACGGACATTGAAGGTGACGCCGGTGAGCACCCGCCTGCCCTGCACGCTCGTGTACATCAGATTCGATGGCCGCGCGAAGTCTAGGCGGGCGTCGCTGCCCTGATAGTCCGGGCCTTGCGGGTGGTGCCAGTGCTCGCCCATCAGCGGCTCGTCACCGCCGAACTTCTTCCATCCTTCGCGTTCGGCCACGCGAAAATCCTTGTAGCGCTGTACTGCCGCAGCAGTGACGTGGATCTGGTCCGTCGTCGGCTTGGGCAGCCCGGCCTCATGCGGAACGCCGTCGTGGGCGGCCCCCATCGAAGACGCCAGGGCGGCGATAAGAAGAAGCTTTTTCATCGCACCTTCATGACCGTCCGCGCCTGTCCTGTCGCTGAAGCGGCCGTTCATCGTGCGTTATGTCACCGTGCGGTTGTTCCGCGCCTCCCCGGCGGCGGCCGAAGCACAAGCTATTCTCTTGCGAACGTAAGTTCTAGATGAGCAATACATCTGCCGCCCTACGCCTGGATGCTACCACCCATGGCACTTGTTCTACTACAACTCGCCCTTACGAACATGCCTCAACCTCTGTGCCGGTGATGATGTTGCCGTTCGTTGGGTGTGGTTGACGCCTCAACATTGTCTTGCTGGTGGTTTGCGGTCTGGCCGCTTTCGGGCTTAGCTGGGTACGCGGCCCTTCGTTCAGGCATCGTCGGCCCGCAGCTATGCCCCTCGTCGTGCCCCCAAGAACGACAATCAGATGCTTTGCGCGGCGAAGATCGCTGCTCTGTTCAAGCGCAAAACCGGTCGCCTGAACGGATCGTATGAGACGCGGCGGCGGATGTTGTCGCCGCTTCAGAGACACATGGTTCCATCATGCCCGCCGCCTCCGGTCAAACTCTTGCATTGCTGTCGCTCAGAACTCGATCCGGGATGACCGCGAGCGTTTCGATCTCCAGCTTCGCGTCCGCTTCCATCAGGCCCGACACTTCGACCACGGCCATGGCGGGGAAGTGGCGGCCGAGGACTGCGCGGTAGATCTCGCCGACCTCGCGCGCGTGGGCGAGATATTCGGCGCGGCTGAGGACGTACCAGGTCATGCGGATGATGTGTTCGGGCCCCGCGCCGCCTTCGGCGAGCACCGACAGCGTGTTCTCGAGCAATTGGCGGACCTGTTCGACGAAGCCAGGCGCGAAGCGGCCCTGCGTGTCCCAGCCGACGATGCCCGCGGTCGCCACCAGCCGGCCGCTTGCCGCGACGCCGTTGGCATAGCCCTTGGGCCGCGGCCAGCCGGGCGGCTGCAGGATGTCATGCATCGCGTCGTTCCTCGATCCGCGCCCGCCATTCGTCGGGCCAGGGTTGCGCCGCGCTCTGCCCCAGGCGGACGAGCACTTGCGTAAGCCGCGCGGCGAAGCGCCTTTCGCCCGCGCAGACGACCTCCACGGCGAACGCGATCGAGCTATGCCCCAGCCGTTCCACGTCGAGCGCGAAGTCGAGCCGGTCGCCCAGCCTGCTCATCGCCATGAACTTGGCCTCCAGCGACACGGTGGGGAGGCCCAGCCCATGTTCCTGATGCATGGCGCGCCTGGAAACGCCGATGACCTCGGCCGTCCAATCCTCGACCACCGCGTCCAGCAGCTCGAAGTAACGCGGGTAGAAGGCGATGCCCGCGGGATCGCAATGCGCGAAGCGGAGCAGGTGGGACGCGCGATAGGTCGCCATTCACGCGGCCTGTGCGGCGAGGTGCGCGCGCGCGATCACCATCTTCTGCACCTCCGACGCGCCTTCGTAGATGCGCAGCGCGCGCACCTCGCGGTACAGGCTTTCGACAACGGTGCCCTGGGTCACCCCCATGCCGCCCCAGAGCTGTACCGCCTTGTCGACCACGTCTTGCGCGCTGTCGGTGGAGTGGAGCTTGGCCAGCGCGGCCTCGCGCGTGTTGCGTCGGCCCTGCACATCGCGAACCCAGCCGGCGCGGTAGATCAGGAGCGCGGATGTATCGATGTCGAGCACCATTTCGGCGAGCTTGGCCTGCGTCACCGCATTGTCGGCGAGCGTGCCCTTGCCCAGCCGGCGCGTCAGCGCGCGGGCGGTCGCCTCGTCGAGCGCGCGGCGTGCGAAGCCGAGCGCCGCCGCGCCGACGGTGGTGCGAAAGATGTCGAGCGTCGCCATCGCCTGCGCGAAGCCGCGACCGCGCTCGCCCAGCAACGCCTCGCCGGGCAGTGCCATGTCACGGAACACCAGCGTGGCGAGGGGATGGGGCGCCAGCGTCGCGATGCGCTCGGTGACCGCAAGTCCCGGGGCATCGGCGTCGACGATGAAGGCGGAGACCCCCTTCGCGCCCGGTGCCTCGCCGGTGCGCGCGAACAGCACGTAATGATCGGCGATACCGCCGTTGGAGATGTATGTCTTCGCGCCGTCTATCGCCCAGCCGTTCCCGCGGATTTGCGCCGTTGTCGTCATCGACGCGGCGTCCGAGCCCGATTCGGGCTCGGTCAGCGCGAAGGCCGCGATGCGCTCGCCGCGCGCGACCGGGGGCAGGTAGCGGCGCTTCTGCTCCTCGGTCCCGAACAGCGTGATCGTGCCGGTACCCAGGCCCTGCATCGCGAAGGCGAAATCCGCCAGTCCCGAATGCCGCGCCAGCGTCTCGCGGATCAGCGACAGCGAACGCACATCGAGTTCGTCGTGCACACCGCCATAGGCCGCCGGCACGCAATAACGCAGCCACCCGCCGGCACCCAGCTTGGCGACCAAGGCGCGGCATTCGGCGTCCACATCGTCGCTGTGATGGTGCGAGAGTTCGGTGCGGCACCACTCGTCCAGCTCGTGCCCGAGGCGACGGTGCGAATCGTCGAGGAACGGCCAGTCGAGGAAGCTGCGGTCGGGCATCAATCCCCCTCGAACACCGGCTGACGCTTGTCGGCGAACGCCTCATACGCGCGGCGGAAATCGTTGGTGGCCATGCAGATCGCCTGCGCCTGCGCTTCCATCTCGATCGCGGTGTCGAGTCCGACCGCCCATTCCGCCCAGAGCTGCGTCTTGGTGATGCCGTGCGCGAACCCGGGGCCGGCGGCGATCGCCGCGGCGAGCGTCATCGCTTCGTCCATCAGCCGGTCGGCGGGAACGAGGCGGTTGTGGAAACCCCAGCGCTCGCCTTCGTCAGCGGTCATGAAGCGGCCGGTGTAGAGGAGCTCCGACGCACGGCCGTGCCCGATCAGCCGCGGGAGGATGGCGCACGCGCCCATGTCGCAGCCGGCGAGGCCGACACGGGTGAAGAGGAAGGCGGTGCGGGCGGCCGGCGTGGCGAGGCGCATGTCCGCCGCCATCGCCATGATCGCGCCCGCGCCCGCGCACACGCCGTCGATCGCCGCCACGATGGGCTGGGGACAGCCGCGCATCGCCTTGACGAGGTCGCCGGTCATGCGCGTGAAGGCGAGCAGGCCCGGCATGTCCATTCCGGTCAGCGGCCCGATGATCTCGTGCACGTCGCCGCCGGAGCTAAAGTTGCCGCCGGCGCCGGTCACCACCACCGCCTTTACCTCCGGCGCGTAGACGAGGGCCCGGAACGTGTCGCGAAGCTCCGCATAGCTTTCGAACGTCAGCGGGTTCTTCCGCTCCGGCCGGTTTAGCGTCACGGTCGCTACACCGCCGCTGAAGCTCCAGCCGAAATGCTGGGGCGAGAAAGTCTCTGGTGTCATGCG
>DASVUT010000483.1:0-4280 GCA_036386955.1 Sphingomonas sp.
CGGCAAATCGATGCTGTTGGACCTGTTCTTCGATCACCTGCGCATCGACCGCAAACGCCGCGTCCATTTCGCCGAGTTCATGATCGAGGTCCATGGCCGCATCGCCGCCGAGCGCCGCAAGGAAGTCGGCGATCCCATCCAGCCCGTCGCCGATGCGATCGCGGGCGAGACCCGGCTGCTCGCGTTCGACGAGATGATGGTCACCAACAGCCCCGACGCGATGATCCTGTCGCGGCTGTTCACCGCGCTGATCGAAGCGGGGGTGACGATCGTCACCACGTCGAACCGGCCCCCGCGCGACCTGTACCTGAACGGCCTCAACCGCGAACATTTCCTCCCCTTCATCGCCCTGATCGAGGATCGGCTCGATACGCTCGCGCTGAACGGGCCGGTGGATTACCGGCGCGAACGGCTGGGATCGCAGGACACCTGGCTGGTCCCGAACGGCCCCGCGGCGACCGCGAACCTGTCCGCCGCCTTCTTCCGCCTGACCGATCACCAGGTGACCGATCCGGTGCCGACCGAGGACCTCCTCGTCCAGGGCCGTACGCTCCACGTCCCCAAGGCGTTGAAAGGCGTGGCGGTGTTCTCGTTCAAGAAGCTGTGCGGCGAGGCGCGCGGCAGCGCCGACTATCTCGCGGTCGCCCGGCGGTTCCACACGGTCATCCTCGTCGGCATCCCCGTGCTCGGCCCCGACCACCGCAACGAAGCAGCGCGCTTCGTCTCGCTGATCGACGCGCTGTATGAACACAAGGTCAAGCTGCTCGCCGCCGCCGACGCGCAGCCCGACGCGCTCTATCCCGCCGGCGACGGCCGGTTCGAATTTGCACGAACCGTCAGCCGGCTGGAGGAAATGCGCTCCGACGAGTACCTCGCACAGGGGCACGGAACGGGCTGACGCACTTGCGAAGCAGTTGCAATAAAGCCGATTAGCGGTTGCTCTATGAATCCAATGCGCGTAACCGCCCGGTCCAATTACGGTTGGAGGATCGGATGGCCCGCAAGAAGATCGCGCTCGTCGGCGCCGGCAATATCGGCGGTACGCTCGCGCATTTGGCGGCGCTGAAGGGGCTGGGCGACATCGTCCTGTTCGACGTGGCCGAGGGTGTTCCGCAGGGCAAGGCGCTCGATCTGGCGCAGTGCGGGCCCGTCGAGGGCTTCGACGCGACGATCATCGGCTCCAACGATTATGCCGACATCGCCGGTGCCGATGTGGTGATCGTCACCGCCGGCGTCGCGCGCAAGCCCGGCATGAGCCGCGACGACCTGCTCGGCATCAATCTGAAGGTCATGAAAGCGGTCGGCGAGGGGATCGCCGCGAATGCGCCTGATGCGTTCGTCATCTGCATCACCAATCCGCTCGACGCGATGGTTTGGGCGCTGCGGGAGTTCTCGGGGCTGCCCGCGCACAAGGTCGTCGGCATGGCGGGCGTCCTCGACAGCGCGCGTTTCCGCACCTTCCTGGCGTGGGAGTTCGGCGTCTCGGTCCGCGACGTGAACGCGTTCGTGCTGGGCGGGCATGGCGACACGATGGTGCCGGTGATCGAATATTCGACCGTCAGCGGCATTCCCGTCCCCGATCTGATCGCGATGGGCCGCTCGACCCAGGAGAAGATCGACGCGATCGTCCAGCGCACCCGCTCGGGTGGCGGCGAGATCGTCGCGTTGCTCAAGACCGGCAGCGCCTATTACGCCCCCGCCACGGCCGCGATCGAGATGGCCGACAGCTATCTCAACGACAAGAAGCGCCTGCTGCCGGCGGCGGCGCGGCTGTCGGGCGAATACGGCATCGACGACCTGTATGTCGGCGTGCCGGTGGTGATCGGTGCGGGCGGTGTCGAACAGATCGTCGAGGTGGCGCTGAGCGACGAGGCGAAGGCGAACCTGGTGGTGTCGGTCGACGCGGTCAAAGAGTTGCTGGTGGCGTGCCGGGGGATCGATTCGAGCTTGAACTAATCGCTTGTGCTCCCGCGAAGGCGGGAGCCCAGTCTGGGCTCCCGCCTTCGCGGGAGCACAAGGAGGGCGACGTGAACAAGCCGGGCTATGTCTACATCATGGCAAGCGGGCTCAACGGAACGATCTATCTGGGTGTGACGAGCAATCTGCTGGGAAGAGCGTACCAGCATCGAAACGGCCTGATCGACGGCTTCACCAAACGATATGGGTGTAAGCTGCTCGTCTGGTTCGAATGGCATGACGATCTGGACAACGCGCGACTGCGTGAGCTCCAGTTGAAGAAGTGGAACCGCCAGTGGAAACTGCGGCTGATTGAAGAGAACAACCCCGGCTGGGACGATCTGTTCGAGTCGCAGTTTTAGAAATTGTACCCCCGCGAAGGCGGGGGTCCAGCCTGGACCCTCGCCTTCGCGGGGGTACAAGAAGGGAAATCAATGAGCATCCTCGTCGACCGCAATACCAAGGTCATCACGCAAGGCATGACCGGCAAGACCGGCACCTTCCACACCAAGGCGGCGCTGGAGTACGGCTCTCAGATGGTCGGCGGCGTCACGCCGGGCAAGGGTGGCACCGTGCATGAGGAGCTGGGCCTGCCCAATTTCGATACCGTCGCGGAAGCCGTGGCGAAGACCGGCGCGACCGCAAGCGTGATCTACGTACCGCCGCCCTTCGCCGCGGATTCGATCCTGGAGGCGATCGATGCGCAGGTGCCGCTGATCGTGACCATCACAGAAGGCATTCCCGTGCTCGACATGGTCAAGGTCAAGCGCGCGCTGTCGGGCAGCAAGTCGCGGCTGATCGGCCCCAATTGCCCCGGCGTGCTGACTCCGGACGAATGCAAGATCGGCATCATGCCCGGCAACATCTTCCGGAAAGGGAGCGTCGGGATCGTCAGCCGGTCGGGCACGCTGACCTATGAGGCGGTGTTCCAGACCTCAAATGCGGGCCTTGGTCAGACCACCGCGGTCGGGATCGGCGGGGATCCGGTCAACGGGACCAACTTCATCGACGTGCTCGAGCTGTTCCTCGCCGACGAGGCGACCCGCTCGATCATCATGATCGGCGAGATCGGCGGTTCGGCCGAGGAGGATGCGGCCCAGTTCCTCGCCGACGAGGCAAAAAGGGGACGCGCCAAGCCGACTGTCGGCTTCATCGCCGGCCGCACCGCACCGCCTGGACGCCGCATGGGCCATGCCGGCGCGATCGTGTCGGGCGGCAAGGGCGACGCCGAAAGCAAGATCGCCGCGATGGAAGCCGCCGGGATCAAGGTCGCGGCCTCGCCGAGCGAGCTTGGATCGACATTGGTGAGTGTTTTGAACGGCTAACCCGTTTGTGCTCCCGCGAAGGCGGGAGCCCAGGCTGGGCTCCCGCCTTCGCGGGAGCACAAGGAAGGCAGAAGCAATGGGCTATGAAGGCCAGGATTTCGCGGACATCGCCTCGGGCGTGTCGCCGCAGTTCATCGAGGCGCTCTACGCCAAGTACCAGGCGTCGCCCGACGCGGTCGAGCCCGGCTGGCGCGGCTTCTTCGACGGACTCGAAGGCGCGCAGGGCCCAAGCTGGAACAGCGATCGCTGGCCGCTGACCACCACCGATGATCTGACGGCCGCGCTCGATCCGACGCAGATGGAACCCGCGCCTAAGCCGGCGCGCGGCGGTGCGAAGCCCGCACCCGCCGCCTCGGCCGCGCCCAAGCCGTCGCAGGAGGATATCGTCCGCGCGGCGGGCGACGCGATCCGCGCGCAGCTCCTCGTCCGCACCTACCGCGTGCGGGGGCACCTCGCCGCCAAGCTCGATCCGCTCGGCCTCGTCACGCGCGAGATGCCCGAGGATCTGAAGACCGATTACCACGGCTTCACCGACGCCGACATCGATCGCCCCGTCTATCTCGGCGGCACGCTCGGCTTCGAATGGGCGACCATCCGCCAGCTCGTCGATACGCTGCGCAAGAATTACTGCGGCCATGTCGGCCTCGAATATATGCACATCGCCGATGTCGAGGAGCGCCGCTTCCTGCAGGACCGCATGGAGGGGCAGGACAAGGCGATCGAGTTCACGACCGACGGCAAGAAGGCGATCCTGAACAAGGTCATCGAGGCCGAACAATGGGAGAAGTTCCTCGGCCGCAAATATGTCGGCACGAAGCGCTTCGGTCTCGACGGCGGCGAATCGATGATTCCTGCGCTGGAGAGCGTCATAAAATATGGCGGCCAGTATGGCGTGCGCGAGGTCGTGTTCGGCATGGCGCATCGCGGCCGGCTGAACGTCCTCGCCCACACCCTGGGCCGCTCCTACGAGACGATCTTCCGCGAGTTCGAGGGCGCCTC
>DASVUT010000484.1:0-9329 GCA_036386955.1 Sphingomonas sp.
CGCCACAGCTTTTCGCGCAAAGGGCGGTTGTCGCCATAGGTCAGCACGGGATCAACGGCCGATCGCGTGTTGACGATCGCATAGGTGCCCGCCGGCAGATTGCGGCTCTTCGCCGCCGCGGCGGCCGCTGCCTTGATGTCGGCGGGAACGCCGGTCAGCTCGGCTAGGGTGGCGGTGATGAAACTGCTCTCGTCGGCGAGGACCTTTTCGCTGAATACCGCGAACTTGCCCGCAAGCTGCGAATTATACGCGGCAAGCTGCGTTTTCTGTTCGGGCGAAAGATTGGCACCGCGCCGCGTGTAGCCCTCGTACAGGCGGGTCACCAGGCGCTGCTGCTTGGCGTCCAGGCCGCTGTTCGCCCGGGCATCGTACACGGCCTTGATGCGCGCAAAGAGGCGTGGGTCGAGCGTGATCTCGTCGGCGGCGGCCGACAGCTTGGGCGACCATTCCTTCGACAGCGCCTGATAGGGCGGCGTCGCCATGTTGCTCGTCATCACGCCAAAGATGCTGAGCACGCGGTCGAGCGTGGCACCGGCGCGCTCCAGCGGCTCTACCGTGTTGGCAAAGGTCGGCCGCGCCGGGTTGTCGCGGATGGCCACGATCTCGCGGCGCTGCTCGTCGATCCCGAACTGGATCGCCTCGGGAAACAGCTCAGGCGTGACGCGGTCGAACGGCGGCACGCCGTCATAGCTGCCCTTCCAGTCCGCCAGCAGCACATTGTTCGGCATAGCCACCGCTTCACCCTTTGAATGGATCGGCATGGCCGATGCCGCCGTATGCGATAACAAGACCGCGCAACTGGCCAGGGCCAGAGCGGACGTACAGGCCAGAATGACGAACTTCATCTTCCCTCCAAATTTGCGCGCCTCATTCGAGCCGATCGCCAACTTTCCAATCTTAGCATCGACCTACTGAACGTAAGGCAACCTGGGAATAGCCGAGGGTCAACCGCCACAAACGCATAATGCGGCGGCGTTGCTGAAGCGCGTGCGCACAGCACCGCCGTTCGCGCTGAGCGAAGTCGAAGCACCCTGCACGGACGTGGCGACTGCCCCTTTCGACCCTTCGACGCTGCTCAGGACAGGCCTTGCCCAGGGCGATCGGAGGTGGTGCGGCAGGGTCATAACAACCCGGCTCTGCCACCTTGTCTCACCGCTCGATCGCTCGATCCCGGCTTGGCGACTGATCCTCCGTCATCGCGACGTCAGTCGGATGCCGCGCGGTATCGACCGTCCAGCTCGATCGCGCGCGCCTTGTCCGCATCGGCGCGCTGCGTTTCGCCGCGCCGTCGCAGCACGAGACTGCGGTTGTAATAAGCAAAGGCGGATGCCGGCGACCGGGCGATCGCGCGGTCGAACGCTGCCGTCGCGCCGTCCCAATCGCCTCGCCACGCCAGCTTCACGCCATCGCGGACAAACGATCTGGCGCTCTTCGGCACCACAGCCTCGAACGTCCCGCGGCACGCCTCGATGTCGCGCCGCGAGTCGGAGACGGTGCAGCTGTTCCAGTCCCGCGCGGCAAGAGCCGGAGCTGCCAGCCTAGCTGGTGGTTGTGCCATGTCCGCGCGATTGGCAACGACCCGTGATCCAGTGACCATGATCTCCGCCGACTCGCTCGCCTGCACGGGAGGCGCGGCGGCGGCGGGAGGAGGGGGAGGTGGGGGAGGTGGCGGTGCGGACGCTTCTGCGAAACCGCGCGCGCTCGGCTGCTCGACCGGAACGTCGGAGGAGGCACTCGCCGCCACGTCCGGCGCGCTTGTCGAAGGGGGCAGGGGCGTGTCCGGTGCAATCGCCGGAGCAGCCCTTGTTGGTCGCGGCGCGACCCTATCAGGGGTGGCCGTGCTGGCAGACTCCGCGCCTCGCGGCGTGGGCGCTGTCGCTTCAGGGCGATCTGCTCGCTGGTCCGCAACAGCCGAGCGGGGTCCATAATCGCTCACCAGCCAAACCGGCAGAGCGATCGACATGACGAGCGCCGCCGAAACGAGCGCGCCGAACAGCGGGCGGTCGCGGAGGACCCGCGGCCTGCGGACCTCGGGTACCGTTCGAGCTTCGCCGAGGCCATCGAAGCGGCGCATCGCTGCCTCGATTGCGGCCTCACGCCGATCCGGTCGCGGGGGCGGCGACAGCGGAAGCGAGCCCGCAAAGTCGTCCTTTGACGTCACGATCGCACCTCGATGCCGACCGCCGTAGCGGCGGAGAAGTGCCAGGTCGCGGCCGTCGCTTGGATTGGGGGAACCGGCATTTGCGAGTCGGTATAGCTCTGCCACATGCGCGGGTCGATTGCGCGCCGACAGCGTACCATCGACCCGCCCAAGGCACTAACGATCCAGCCGAGCCATGGCGTTTGCCGATTTGGCTGTTCGGACGAGCTGGAGGAGTTCGGCGCGGTAACCGAACCGGTCATTGCCGCGCGCGCCGGCTATGATCCGTTCGACATCGTCATAGCGCATGGTCCCCATGTGCTTGCCGCCGCGCAGCAGCTCGGCGAAAGCCGCGACGCCGACCGCAAACCGCGCATCCTGCGGCGCGTCGCCGAAACGAAGTGCCTCCGCACCCCGGTCGATGGGCGTCGCGATCAGCCGGCTGGTCGTGCTTTTCGGCAGTTTGTAACGGATCTTGACGAAGCCATACTCGCGCGCCTGCGCCGGCTGCGGCATGACTGCCCGGCTATAGCGCAGGTCGCCGATCGCGCGCGGTCCGCCGACGGGCACGATCTCGTACAGCGCGGTCACGCTCTGCCCCGATCCCACTTCACCGGCGTCGACGCGGTCGTCGTTGAAGTCGTCGCGGTTGAGCAGCCGCGTTTCATAGCCGATCAGCCGATATTCGGCGACGGCGGCCGGGTTGAACTCGACCTGGATCTTCACGTCCTTGGCGATGGGGAACAGCGTGGAGGTCGCTTCCTCGACCAGCACTTTGCGCGCTTCGTGGATGGTGTCGATATAGGCCGCGGTGCCGTTGCCGTTCTGCGCCAGCGCCTGCATCAGCGCGTCGTTGTAATTGCCCATGCCAAAGCCCAGCACCGACAGGAACACGCCCTTGCCGCGCTCGCGCCCGACAAACCCCTTCAGTTCATCGGGATTGGTGATGCCGACGTTGAAGTCGCCATCGGTGGCCAGCACCACGCGATTGACGCCGCGGGGATCGAGGTTGCGGGCCGCCAGCGCATAGGCCTGCCGGATACCCTCCGCGCCCGCGGTGCTGCCGCCCGCGCCGAGCCGGTCGATGACCGACAGGATCACGTCCTTGCGCGCGGCGAGCGTGGGCTCGAGCGCGGTGCCCGCCGATCCCGCATAGGTGACGATCGCCACCCGGTCATTCGGATCGAGCCGGTCGACCAGCATGGCAAGCGATTGCTTGACCAGCGGCAACCGGTTCGGCGCGTTCATCGACCCGGAGGTGTCGACCAGAAAGACGAGGTTCGCCCGGGGTCGCGTCGCGCGCTGGACGGCATAACCCTTGATGCCGATGCGGACCAGCTTGCGCCCGACCGTCCAGGGGCTCGGCATCACGGTCACGTTCGTGCTGAACGGCTCGGCGGCAGAGCGCGGGCTGGCATAATCGTAAGGAAAGTAGTTGATCATCTCCTCGGTCCTGACCGCACCCGGCTGGGGCAGGACGTTGCCGTTGAGCGATGCGCGCACGAACGCATAGGACGCGGTGTCGACGTCGATCGAGAAGGTGGACAGTGGGTCTTCCCGGACGACGCGGAACGGGTTCTGCGCGGCGCCAGCAAACCGGTCGCGACCGACATCGGGCGCGGGCGACGCCATAGCGACACGACGCTCGTACATCGCCAAGGCTTCGGCAGGCGAAGCCCTGTTGCTGCTACCGGTCACGACGATCGACGACGGCGCGGCTGCGAATGAAACAGGCGGCGGCGGGGGCGGCGGAGGCGGTGGTGCAGGGGGCATGGCGATGTCCGCCGCGCTCATCTCCGAAGCCTTTTCCGTCATCGGTGCCGCGACTGGCGATCGCTTGGCCACGGTCGCGACATCGGGATCGAGGGCAGGTCGGGCGCACGACGCGAGCAGGGTGGCGGTCGCGCTCAACATGAGCAGGTGAGGACATCGAAGCATGGAAACACTCCCGGCGACGGCGGCGCGTGATTGCCCGCCTGACACTGTGACGCCCACCGCCTCGCGTTCCTTTGAAGATTCTTTTCACCCCCCGATCAGCCGCCGCGCCTCGTACATCCGCCACGACACGGTCGCCTCCGTAATGCCCAGGATCGCCGCCGCCTCGGCGTGGCTCAATTGCTGTTCCGCGACGAGGACGACCGTGTCGCGGTAAGCGGGCTTCAGGCGGGCGACCGCGCTCCTGACCCACACCACATCGTGAAGGTCGCGCCCGTCCGGCTGCCGGGACAAGCCCGCAACCACCGCGAGCCGTTCGACGAGCCCGCCGAACGAGCGCCGCCGCCGCCGGAAATCATGCACAGCGTTGACCACGATCCGGCACAGCCAAGTCGTGAAACGAGCCTCGCCGCGAAAGCCGCCGATCCGGGTGACCAATGTGCAGCATACCTCCTGCGCGATATCGTCGGCATCAACGCGCGACCCCGTTAGTTGCCACGCCAGGCCGTGGATGCGGTCATAGTGCCGGCGCAGCAGCGCCTCGAACGCCCCGCGATCGCCGCCGGCCGCGGCCGCGATCAGGTCGGCATCGGGATCACTGACAGCACCATTCATCGAGGCGCTTTGTGGCGTAATCCGGTCGCACACGCCATCCGGCAGGCTAGCGGCTTGCTTACCTGCGGCCTGCGCTCGACCAAACTGCAGCCCGCTTAGTACAAGCCGGTGCCTGATCGTCAGCATCTTGACTTTTCCACCCTGCACGAGCATCTACATGCTCATCGAGACGTCATGCAGCGTGAACGGACTTATGTCCCGGCTCCGCCTCGGTTGCTGATTAGCAGGCTCTCCTATTCACGCGGGGCGTCAATATCCCCCGCCACCTGTGTGCGCATCGTCGCCCGCAGGCATGGCCTTTGAAGGTTTTTCCATGTCTTTCGCTCATCTCGGCCTTGCCGAGCCGCTTGTCCGCGCGCTCGAGGCCAAGGGCTATACCACGCCCACCCCCATCCAGGCACAGGCGATTCCGACGCTGCTCGAGGGCGGCGATCTTCTCGGCATCGCGCAGACCGGCACCGGCAAGACCGCGGCCTTCGTGCTGCCGTCGATCCAGCGCATGGTTGCCGCGCCCAAGCGCGTGCTGCCGACGCATTGCCGCATGCTCGTTCTCGCCCCCACGCGTGAACTCGCCAGCCAGATCGCTGACTCGGCGCGCGAATATGGCAAGTTCAGCAAGATGAGCGTCGCCACCGTGTTCGGCGGTACCTCGATCAACAAGAACCGCCAGGATCTGAGCCGTGGCGTCGACATCCTTGTCGCGACACCCGGTCGCCTGATCGACCTTGTCGAACAGGGTTTTTGCAACCTGTCGATGATTGAGATCCTTGTCCTCGACGAGGCTGATCAGATGCTCGATCTGGGCTTTATCCACGCGCTCAAGAAGATCGTGCGCATGGTCCCGCGCAAGCGCCAGACCTTGTTCTTCTCGGCTACGATGCCGGTGTCGATCCGCGAACTGGCGTCGCAGTTCCTGAACGACCCCGCGACCGTGTCGATCAAGCCCGCCGCGACCACGGCGGAGCGCGTCGACCAGTATGTTACTTTCGTCAACCAGACCGAGAAGCAGGCGCTTCTGACGTTGGTGCTTGCCGACCCGGCCGTCGAGCGCGCGCTGGTCTTCACCCGCACCAAGCACGGGGCGGACCGCGTCGTGAAGCTGCTGGCGGGCAACGGCATTCAGTCGAACGCCATTCACGGCAACAAGAGCCAGCCGCAGCGCGAGCGGGCGCTGGCCGCGTTCAAGTCGGGCGAAACCCCGATTTTGGTCGCGACCGACATCGCCGCGCGCGGGATTGACGTGTCGGGCGTCAGCCATGTGGTCAATTTCGAACTGCCCAACGTGCCCGAGCAATATGTCCATCGCATCGGCCGCACCGCGCGTGCAGGGGCGAGCGGCATCGCGGTCGCATTCTGCGCCGATGACGAGCGGCCGTATTTGAAGGACATCGAGCGCACGACGCGGCAGAAGCTGCCGGTGCAAGAACTGCCCGAGGATTTCCTGAAGAAGGCGGCGGCGATCAAGGCGACGCGCGTTCAGGCGATCGGTGCCGATCCGGCACCGCGTGACGAGCGTGCCCGTGGTCAGCGCCAGGCACCTCGTCCGCGTGCCACGCATGCGCCGGTGAAGACCGCCGATGCCCATCGTCGCGGGGGTCCACCGCGTGCGGGTGGCGGCGGTGGTGCTGGCGGCGGCGGTGGTAGCCGTGGCGGTCGTGGTCGCGGCGGCTCCGGCGGTCAGCGTGCGAGCTTCGGCGGCTAAGGGAGCCGTTCGCTTCGTGGCGGGTTCCCTTGGATAAAGGAGAACCCGCCATGGACATCGCCCGAACCCCGATTGCCGAACGTATCGCCCGCACGCTCGCGGGTCAGCGGATCAGCGCCAATGCCGAAGGGCATGCGGAGTCGGCGGGTACGCTCGTCGACCAGGCGTGGCGTGACTATCTGCCCGATGCACTGGCCGTGCTCCGCCAATTGCGCGAACCTGATCAGGTCATGGCCGCGGCGGGGGACGTAGCGGTTTGGGAACGCATGGTGCTGGCGGCGATCGACGAGGCGCGGCCGCCGACTGTGGTGCTGTAGGCTCCGTCTTGCGGACCGCGCACGATTGCGCGAGGCGGGGCGTATAAGGGGGACTTGATGCCGAAGATCGATCCGTGGAGGCTGGACCCCGCACGTTACCCGCACCGCGTCGCCATCCAGACGCGGTTCCAGGACGTCGACATGCTGGGGCATCTGAACAACGTCGCGATGGCGGCGCTGTTCGAAACCGCGCGCGTGCGCTTCAACCACCGGTTGGGCCTGGGCGAATGGCGCGGCTATCGCTGGCTCGTCGCCAGAATCGCGATCGATTATCTGGCGGAGGGCTACCATCCCGCCGATGTCGAGATCGGCACCGGCATCGGGCGGATGGGCAACCGCAGTTGGCAATTGCTCGCCGCCGCCTGGCAGAACGACCGCCCGATCGCGATTTGTGAAGCGGTGCTGGTGATGGAGGCCAAGCAGGACGAGACCAGCCTGCCCGGCAGCTTCCGGGAACGGCTGGCGCAGTTCCAGGTGCGCGGAACCTAGCTCAGTCGGTGAAAACGGCCGTTCGCTTCTCCAGATGCGCGCGAACCTGTTCACGCTGGTTGGCGGTTCCCATGACGCGGAGTTGTTCGGCCGTCTCGGCCAGCAGGATCGCTTCGGCGCCTTCGTCATAGGCCAGCGCGAAGAGGCGCTTGGCCGCCTGCACCGCCTGCGGATGCCGGCCGGCAATGGCGCGCGCCATCTCCATCGCGGCGGCGTGGGGGTTTTCGGCCAGCCGGCTAACGAACCCCATCCGCTCCGCCTCCACCCCGTCGAACTCGCGCGCCGTGTAGGTCAGCTCGCGCACATGATCGTCGCGCACCGCGCCGCGCCACAGCGCCACGCCTGCCATGTCGGGGACGATCCCCCAATGAAGCTCGCGGATCGAGAAGCGCGTCGCTGGGTGCGCGATGCGGATATCGGCGCCTGCGATCACCTGCAGCCCGCCGCCCATCGCGACCCCGTGCACCGCCGCAATGACGGGGACGGGCAGGGTGCGCCAGCCCCAGGCGACATGCTGTGGCAGATTGGCGGGGCCATGCGCTCGGTCGTTCAGGTCGATCCCCGACCCACCGCCTGCCATCGATGCCATGTCGAGCCCGGCGCAGAACGCACGCCCCTTCCCCGACAGCACCACGACGCGCAGCCCCGGTGTCGCCGCAAGCGTCGCCAGCGCGTCCCTGATCCCGGCGAACATCGCCGGATCCAGCGCGTTCATCTTGTCCGCGCGCGCCAGCCGCACATCGGCGATCCCGTCCGCGATCGCGATCGTCACCCGCTGTTCCAAGGCTCGTCTCCCGTTGCGCGGGGCTCTATCGTGCCGCCGGGCGACCGGCAATGTTGCGCCCGCCGCCGCGGCGTGTAGAGCCGCCTGCGATGAGCTTCGATCCCGCCAGGTTCTTTGCGGCGCGCTGGCCGGGGCATGGCTCGCATCTCGGGCTAGCCTATTACGCGCACGGCGACGATTGGGTCGAGATGGCGCTACCCTATGCGCAGGCATTGGTCGGCGATCCGGCGCGCGGTGTGATTGCGTCCGGCCCGATCCTGGCGATGATGGACGTGGCGACCAGCGCGGCGGTGTGGTGCGTGCGGGGCGCGTTCGTGCCGCATGCGACGTTGGACCTGCGCGTCGATTATCTCCGCGCTGCGACGCCGGGGAAGACCGTGATCGGGCGCGGCGAGTGTTACCGGATCACCCGGTCGATCGCGTTCGTCCGCGGACAGGCGCATGACGGCGACCCGAACGACCCGTTGGCGCATGTCGCAGGCACCTTCATGACGACAGGCGGCTGACATGGACTTGCCGCCCTATGCCGCCCTGATCGGCGCCACGCTGGAAGCAGGTGGCGACGAGCCGATCCTCCTCATGCCCTATGGTGAAGCGGTGCTCGGCCGACCGGGGTTCCTGCACGGGGGCGCGATCGCTGGGCTGATGGAGATGGCGGCGGTCGCCGCGCTGGCAAGGGCGCTCGATGCCGACGGCGGCGGGCGGATCAAGCCGATCACCGTCACCGTCGATTACATGCGCGGCGGTCGCGACCACGACACGCGCGCGCTGGGGCGCGTCACCCGGCTGGGCAACCGCGTCGCCAATGTGGAGGCGGTCGCCTGGCAGGAAGACCGCGCCCGACACATCGCGGCGGCAAGGATGAATTATCTGATCGTGCGCGACTAGGCCGGATCGAGCCGTACCAGCCGCCCGGTCGCGCCGTCCTCCAGCACCCAGAGGGCGCCGTCGAGGCCTTGTTCGACCTCGCGAATCCGCGATTGCAGCGCCACGCGCGCGACCTCGCTCGCGCCTGATCCGGTGACGCGAACCCGCACCAGGGCTTGCGCGGTCAGGCCCGCCAGCACGAGGTCGCCATTCCACCCGACAAAGCGCGTGCCCGTATATTGGATCATTCCGCCCGGTGCGATCACCGGCGTCCAGGTGACGAGTGGTGCGGCGAAATCAGGCCGTGTGGCGTGGCGCGGCAGGGTCTCGCCGTCATTGCCTTCCGACACGATGCGCCAGCCATAGTTGCGGCCGCGCGTCACCAGGTTGAACTCGTCGCCACCATCGGGCCCCATCTCGCTTTCGAACAAGCGCCCGTCGCCGGCGAACACCAGGCCGTAGGGGTTGCGATGCCCCAGC
>DASVUT010000485.1:0-5699 GCA_036386955.1 Sphingomonas sp.
TTCATCGCCCGGCACGAGGACAAGCTGGCGGACAACCCGCGCATGCGGATGCCCTATCGCACCTGGGCCAAGCAATCACCGCAAGCGCAGCGGGCGACGCGCGCGCAGGCGGCCACGTTCCTGGACGGATTGGACCAGGACGGCCCCCCTTACGATGTCCACCCCGGGGGTGACGCGCACGCGGAGGCTCCCTAGAACCGCCACATGCTCCCGCTCGTCTCCACCGCCTGGCTCGCAGATCACCTCGGCGCGCGCGACCTCCGCATTCTCGACTGCACCTATCTCGATCCCGCGCTCGGTCGTGACGCGCGCGCCGAGCATGACGCCGCGCACATCCCCGGATCGCGCTTCCTGGACCTGAAGGCCGTGTCGGACCCGGCCACCGACTTGCCGGTCATGCTCCCTCCACCCGAACTCTTCGCCAGCCGCATCCGCGATCTGGGCGTCGGCGATGGCGACCGCATCGTACTGTACGACGACAGCCCGTGGCGGACGGCGGCGCGCGGATGGCTGACCTTCCGCAGCTTCGGCGTCCCCCATGTCGCGGTTCTCGACGGCGGGCTGCCGAAATGGCGCGCGGAAGCCCGGCCGCTGACCAGCGACGTCGAACCCGTCCGCCCGCGCCACTTCACCGCGCGTGATCAGGGGGTGGGCGTGCGTGACCTCGCCCAGCTGCGCGCCAATCTCGATACCGCCGCCGAACAGGTCGTCGACGCGCGCTCCGCGACCCGCTTCACGGGCGAGGAAGCCGACCCACGCCCCGGCGTCGCCCCCGGCCATATCCCCGGATCGCGCAACCTGCCCTATACACGGCTGTTCGATCCCGACGGCACCTACAAGGACGCCGCCGGCCTCGCCAAGGCCTTCGCCGAAGCCGGCATCGACCCGGCGCGCCCGCTCGTCGCCACCTGCGGCTCGGGCGTCACCGCCTCCACGATCGCGTTCGCCGCCCACCTGCTCGGTCATGACATCGCGGTCTATGACGGCAGCTGGTCCGAATGGGGTGCCGACCCGTCCACGCCAAAGGCGACCGCGTGACCGGCCCCGGCACCAAGGTCGTCGGTGCCGGCCGCCGGCCCGAATGGACCGGCGGCGTCGTCAACACGCCCGTGTGGCGCGCCTCGACCATCTTATATGACGATGTCGCGCATCTGCGCGCGAGTGGCGCGGCCGACACGCACCACCGGCTCTTCTACGGTCGCCGCGGCACGCCGACGCAGTGGAGCCTCGCCGACGCGCTGACCGAACTGGAACCGGGTGCGGAGGCGACCTTCCTCTACCCGTCCGGCGTCGCGGCCATCGCCGCCGCGCTGCTGTCGGTGCTGTCACCCGGCGACGAGCTGCTGCTCGCCGACACCGCCTATGATCCGACCCGCTCCATGGCCACCGGCCTGCTGCGCCGCTTCGGCATCGCCACGCGCTTTTACGATCCGCTCGTCGGGGCGGGCATTGCCGAGCTGATCGGCCCGCACACCCGCGCGATCTTCCTCGAATCGCCCGGCAGCCTCACCTTCGAGGTTCAGGACATCCCCGCGATCGTCGCCGTCGCGCGCGAACGGGGGATCACGACGCTGCTCGACAATACCTGGGCGACCCCGCTCCTGCTCCCCGCGATCGCCATGGGTGTCGACCTCACGATCCTGGCCTGTACCAAATATGTCGTCGGCCATAGCGACGCGATGCTCGGATCGGTCACCGCAGCGCCGTCGCATTGGAAGGCTCTGCGCGACACCAGCTTTCAGCTCGGTCAGGTCGCCAGCCCGGACGATTGCTGGCTCGGCAGCCGTGGCCTGCGCACCATGGCGCTACGCCTCGCGCATCACGGAACCAGCGCGCTCGCCATCGCGCAGTGGCTGGAAAGCCGGCCGGAGGTCGCGCGGGTTCTCCACCCCGCGCTCCCCTCCCATCCCGGTCATGCGCTCTGGTTGCGCGACTTTCGCGGCAGTTCGGGCCTGTTCTCCTTCATCCTGGCGGACGGCGGCGATGCCGCGCGCGTCGCACTGATCGACGGGCTCGACCATTTCGGCATCGGCTATAGCTGGGGCGGGTTCGAGAGCTTGGCGCTCCCCGTCGATCCGCACCGCTACCGCAGTGCCTCGACCCCGCCGCCGGGTCCGATGGTCCGTCTCCAGGTCGGGCTGGAGGAGACCGAAGACCTCATCGCCGACCTGAGCCGGGGATTGGATCGTGCGGCCGATGTGGCCCACGCGCAACATCGTCATACCGAATAGGGGGAACGACGCACCATTGTTCTTGTGCGCTGCAGCGACGACTGGCATGCAGGAGGCGTTCGTGAACCCCGCACGTGGTGCCCCGGCACAGATAGATGCGGCCCACGAACATGCAGGCGGGGACATCGATTCCATTCGAAAGGGAACCCGATGCGCTTCACCAACCTCCTTTGTGGCACGCTTGCGCTCGCCGCAGCCACGCCCGCCTACGCGCAGGACACCGCGCCGCCCGAGCCGATCACGGTCTCCGGTGGCGTCACCTTCGCCACCGATTACCGCTATCGCGGCGTGTCGCAGACGGACAAGGATCCCGCGATCCAGGGCACCGTCACCATCTCGCACGAAAGCGGCCTTTATGCGGGTGCCTGGGCGTCGAACCTGGCCGGCTGGGGCACGTTCGGGGGCAGCAACACCGAACTCGACCTGTATGGCGGCTACAAGATGCCGATCGGCAGCGGCGGCACGCTCGACGTCGGCCTCACCTGGTACATGTACCCCGGCGGTGCCGACAAGACCGACTTCGCCGAACCCTATGTGAAGCTGTCCGGCACCGTCGGCCCGCTCAGCCTGACTGCCGGCGTCGCCTATGCCCCCAAGCAGGAGGCGCTGGGTCGCTGGTACTTCACGGGTGCCGATGCCGCCGCGGGCGTCTTCAACGATCCGGGCGACAAGGAGGACAATCTGTACCTCTGGGGCGATTTCGCCGCCGCCGTTCCCACCACCCCGTTCACCGCCAAGGCGCATATCGGCTATTCGGACGGCAACCGCGGCCTTGGTCCCAACGCCACCTCGGTCGCGCCGACCGGCAAATATTGGGATTACTCGATCGGCGCGGAGGCGACGTGGAAGGGCCTGACCTTCAACGTCAGCTATGTCGACACCGACATCAGCCGGAGCGATCGGCTGTATCTAGCCCCCAGCTTCACCGAAGGGCAGGACGGCACCGGATCGATCTCCGACGGCGCGGTCGTGCTGTCGCTAACCGCCGCGTTCTAACCCGACCAAAGCCCCTCTCCTTCAGGAGCGTCGGGTAAACCGCGCCCCGCGCGGTTTAGGTCAGGCTGGGAGCCTGACCGACCCGACGCTGGGTTGGGGTGGGGCCTGTCGACGCGCGCAACGCTGATGTAGCAAGACTCAGGTCTTCCAGCATGCGGCAGCACACGCTCACACGTCCCCACCCCAACCCCTCCCCTGAAGGAGAGGGGCTATCATCGCTTAGCGAGGCGTCGCGCCCCCCGCAGCCGTCGCCGCCCCCGCGGGCGCAGGCACGTTTGTCGCCGCCCGCGCGTCCTGCCCGTCCCCCTCGGGCGCCGCGACGATGTCGCGCGTGGTCGCGCCCTTGTCGACCACCGTCGTGCCCGGATCACCGACCGCCGAACGGATCCCCGGATCGGCCGCATCGCTGCCCGCCTGGCCCAGCGCCGCGCGCTCGGCGGCGCTGCGCGTCTGGTTCGCGCCGAACAGCGCCTCCAGCGTCTGCGCGGTGGCGGCGCTGTCCTGCGGCCTCGCGGCTCCCGGGGCCGGCGGCACGAGCGCGAAGTCGGGCGGGATCACCAGCGGGGCCTGCCGCGCGACCGCGAACTCGTCCGGGCGCACGCGGTCCACACCGCTGCGCCCACAGGCTGACAGGCTTGCGGCCACCGCGACGACGAGCACCAACTTACGCATGACTATTCTCCACGGGAGTCGTTTTGGGGGCCAGGAACGCCCGCACGATGAGGATGAGCACCCCTATCGTAATCGCCGCGTCCGCGACATTGAAGATGTAAAAGGGCCGCCATGTGCCGATGTGCAGATCGGCGAAGTCGACGACATAGCCGAAACGCACCCGGTCCACGATGTTGCCCACCGCCCCGCCCAGCACCAGCCCCAGGCCGATCTGGTCGTGCGGGTGCCGCTCGCGCGTCATCCACACCGCCACGCCCGCCGCGATCGCCGCCGTCAGCGCGACCAGCGCCCAGCGCATCCACTCGTTCTCTGCGCGCAACAGCCCCAGCGACACGCCTGGATTGGCGACGAACCGCAGCGCGAAGAACGAGGTCAGCACCCGCTCGTCCCCCAGCCCATCGAGATCGAGCGTGTCGGTGACATAGAATTTGGTGATCTGGTCGACGACAAAGACGATCGCTGCCGTGATCAACCCGGTGCGAGGAAGGTTACGCATCGACCACCTCCGCACAGCGCCCGCACAAGGCGGCATCCTCCACGACATCGGGCAGATGCCGCCAGCATCGCCCGCATTTCAGCGTCTCGGTCCGTACCACGCCCAGTTCCCCCTGCGTCACGCCTGCGACGATGAACGTCTCGGCCAGCAGATCCGCCGATAGCGGCAGCGTCGGCACGCGCACCTCCGCCTCCAGGCTCGATCGCACGTCCTTGGCCCGGCGCAGCGGCTCGATCGCCTCGGTCACCTGCACGCGCAGCGCGCGCACCTCCGTCCAGCGCGTCGCCAGCGCATCATCGGCGGGCAACGCAGGCAGCTCGGGCCATTCGAGCAGATGCACCGACTCGTCCCCGCCCGGATAGCGCGCCTGCCACACCTCCTCGGCGGTGAAACAAAGGATCGGCGCGGCATAGCGCACCAGCGCGTGGAACAGCGTGTCGAGCACGGTCCGATACGCCCGCCGCTTCAGACTGTCCGCCGCGTCGCAATACAGCACGTCCTTGCGGATATCGAAGAAGAACGCCGACAGATCGTCCTGCGCGAAATCGGTCAGCGCGCGCGCATAACGGTTGAACTCATACGCGTCCGCCGCCGACCGCAGCTCCGCATCCAGCACCGCGAGCCGCGCGAGCACATAGCGCTCCAGCTCGGGCATTTCGTTTAAACCGAGACGCTCTAGATCGTCGAACCCGTCCAGCGCCCCCAGCAGATAGCGGAACGTATTGCGCAGTTTGCGATACGCATCCGATGCCGTCGCCAGCACCTCCTTGCCGATCCGCACATCCTCGAAATAATCGGTCGACGCGACCCACATGCGCAAGATGTCCGCGCCGCTTTCGCCGATGACCTTCAACGGATCGACGACATTGCCCAGCGACTTGGACATTTTCCGCGCCTTGTCGTCGAGCGCGAAGCCATGCGTCAGCACCGCCTCATACGGTGCCCGCCCCCGCGTCCCCGCGCTTTCCAGCAGCGACGACTGGAACCAGCCGCGATGCTGGTCGGACCCCTCGACATACAGGTTCGCGCGCGTCCCTTCGCCATACCGCGCCTCGATGACGAAGGCGTGCGTCGAGCCTGAATCGAACCACACGTCCAGGATGTCCGCCTGCGGCTCGTAATCGGCCAGATCATATTCGGCCCCGAGCAACGCCTGATGATCCGCCGTGAACCACGCATCCGCCCCGCCGGCGCGAAACGCCTCGACGATCCGCGCGTGGACGGCCGGATCGTTGAGATACGCGCCGGTGGATCGCTCCACATACAATGCGATCGGCACCCCCCACGCCCGCTGGCGCGAGATG
>DASVUT010000486.1:0-1641 GCA_036386955.1 Sphingomonas sp.
CGCGGCCAGTGTCGCCACACGCGCCTCGGCCGCGCTGCACGAGAAGATCGCGAGCAGGACCAATCGCCCGACCACCACACTGACCGCGGCGGCGAACACCAGCATCAGCATCATCAGCCGGGTGTGCGACACCGCGACCAGCGACTGGCGCTGGCCGGCGGTCTGCCGGTTGCCGATGGGACGGGCGACGAGAACGGTCACCGGCGGCGGCCCGCCTCGCTCCGCGCGCCCGACAGGATGTCGCCGAGCGTCGTATCGGACAGCAGCTTGCGATCGAGCATCGCCACCGCCTGCGGCCGGACGCGCGCGACCGCGACCTGGGCACGGGCGCGTTCGGTGCGGCGCGCCTCCATGGCGGGTGTGCTCGGAGCCGCTACCGGCGTGCGGACGGCGGCCACGCGACTAACCGATGCTTCGGCGCTCGGAGCCGACGGCTTCGCACCGGCAACCTGCTGTACGGACACGACGGGGGGTGCCGGCGCGAAGCTGGGCAGCGACGGGACGACCAGCGCGGCGGTCATGGTGCGGCCATCGTGCGGCGCGGGCGCGGCGCGGACATCCATCGCGGCAAGCGCGGCCTCATCGGGCAGGAACTGCGCCGCCACGGGTGCGGTCAGCGACAGCGTGTCGCCGTTCCACTTTTCGAGCTGCGCCAGGTTGGCGCGCGTGTCGAATTCGGTTTCCAGCGCGCGGATGTCGCGTTCGGCGGCGCGGATGCGCATCGACACCTCGTCGAGCTTCTTGCGCTCCGCCGCGACCTGAAGGCTGACCAGATAGAAGCCGAGCACGACCGCGACGCTCGCCGCGAGCCAGCCCACGCCCTTCAACCGATATGCCGCGTTCATCGCACCGTCTCCCGAATTCCATCGTGACCCCATGAAGGGGCCGCCGTTCGCCGCGCCGTCCGTAACGTCGCCGACCTTGCCCTGGGATTGCGCGCCAGCTCCGCCTCGCCCGCACGCACCGCACGGCCGACGCTATCGAAGCTGGGCGCGTTCCCCGCGGGCCCTTGCGGCAAGTGGCGCGACCCGCCGGGCGTCGCGCCCGACCGGCCGCGCAGGAACCGCTTCACCAGCCGGTCCTCCAGCGAATGAAAGGTCACCACCGCCAGCCGTCCGCCCGGCTTCAGCACGCGTTCGGCCGCGGCGAGGCCCTCGGTCAGCTCGTCGAGCTCGCGATTGACGTGGATGCGGATCGCCTGAAACGCGCGGGTGGCGGGGTCCTTCTTGTCGTGCGGACGGTGACCCAGCGCGCGCCGCACGATCGTGGCCAGTTCGCCGGTGCGGGTCAGCGGACGCGCGGCGACGATCGCCCTGGCGACGCGGCGCGACTGCTTCTCCTCGCCATAATGGTAGAGGATGTCGGCCAGCTCGGTCTCGCTCGCCTCGTTGACGATGTCGGCGGCGCTGCGTCCGCCGCCGTCGGCACCGCTCATCCGCATGTCGAGCGGCCCGTCACCCTGGAACGAGAAGCCGCGCTCGGCCTGGTCGATCTGCATGGAGGAGACGCCGATATCCAGCGCCACGCCGTCCACCGGCGCCAGGTCGCGCTCGGCCAGCGCCTCGTCCATGCGCGAGAAGCGGTCATGGATCAGGATCAGGTTGGGGTCTGGGACGAGTGCCGGCCCGTTCGCGATCGCAC
>DASVUT010000487.1:0-3466 GCA_036386955.1 Sphingomonas sp.
GTCAGGCAGCGTGTCGACGCCGAGCAACCTGCCGTTCGATGGCGCGCTCAGTCCGGCCGGCACGGTGATGCGGAGCGTGGCGCTCGCCGGCTCGCCCGTCGGATGGTCGACGCAGGGCCAGAACAGGTCGCAGCCATAGCCCTGCGCCGTCGTCGCGAACCAGGTCTTGCCGTCGGGAGTGGAGGACCATACCACGCCGTCGTCCCAGGGTGCGTTGACCGCGACATGCGGGGTGCCGTCATAGCTGAGATCGACGGTCACGCGCTGGCCCGCCGCGACGGGGACGAGGAGTACGACCTGTCCATCGGGGCGCTGCATTCGTCCGCCGGCGAGGGCAGCACCGTTCACCCGCACCGCGCGGATGGTGAAGTTGCTGTCGAGGTCGAGGATGACGCGGTCGACGGCCGTCCGCGCCGTGAAGGCGAGCTTTGCGCGGCCTTCCAATCGGCGAGTGTCGGGAATGACCGCGAATGACAGGTCCGCATGCTCGAACGCCAGCGCGGTCTGCTGCGCCGGCCGGATGCCGCCGGATCGCATCGTCTGTTCGGAGATCGCCGGCTGGCCCTTCTGCGGCAACTGCGCTGCAGCTGTCATTGGGAAGAGTAGGAGCGCAGCGGCGATCGAGCGGGAAGGGTTCATCCCGAAAGCTTAGTCAGGCGAACCGACGGCGAACAGCGCAATCCTAACCGATGAACCTGATGGCGTCGCGAAACTCCTGCGTGTGCAGCACGTGACCGTCGCCATTTTCCACGTCGATGCGCTGGCCCAGTTTGATGATGCCATCAACTGCATCCAGGCTGATGATCGCGCGGGCTTCGCGAAGGGCCGCTACGGCGATGCTCGGCACGTCGGGCAAGCTGCGCCCTTCGGGATCGAGCAATGTATCGGTGCCGTCACGAAGATGAAAAAAATACAGCATGGGTACGCTCCCGGGTCGGGAGCGCTACCGTCTCTCAGTCGCCGTGGACCCATGGACGCTCGACGATGGACTTGTTTACTCCATAGGGGGCTGCAAATCCAGATTAAATCTCAATGCATTACATTTGTTAATGACTTGCGCGGCTCTGATGTTATGGAGGTGCATCGCCATTCGTCTATCGGGTCTTGGCGACAGAGAGAGGCTTCGTGCTCCCGCCCTGTTTCGCGCGGGAGAATCCATGAGCGCCGACCGTCATCCGCTTCGCACGATGCTGAAGAACCTGGAGCTCCGCGCGGCCTTGCCCGACGCGGACCGCCAGGCGATCCTCGCACTGCCGCATAATGTGAAGATGCTGGAAGCGGGAACCTATACGTTGCGCGAGGCCGAGCCGATCGAGCGGTGCGGCGTGCTCGTGTCGGGGTTCGCGTATCGGCAGAAACTGACGGGGGAAGGTGCGCGGCAGATCATCGGCCTACACATCGCGGGCGACGCGGTGGACCTGCAGCATCTGTTTCTGGACGTCGCCGATCACAGCATCCAGATGCTGACCCGGGGCGAGATGGCCTTCGTCGCACTCGCGCCGTTCCAGGAACTGGTGAGGAGCCGGCCGGCGATCGGGCATGCGGTGCTGGTCAAGATTCTGGTCGAGGCTTCGATTTTTCGCGAATGGGTTCTCAATGTCGGCCGGCGTGACGCGCGTGCGCGCACCGTCCACCTGCTCTGCGAACTCGCGATCCGGCTCGATCGCGAAGGGCTGACCGACCAATATGGCTATGAGTTGCCGATGACGCAGGAACAGCTGGGCGATGCGCTTGGGCTGACCAGTGTGCACGTCAATCGGACGTTGCGTTCGCTGGAAGCGGATGGCATGTTGAAGCGCGCCAAGCGGTCGATCAGCTTTCCCGATTGGGACAAGTTGCGGTCCGAAGGCGATTTCAACCAACGCTACCTCCACTTGGAAATGCAACGGGGCAGCGCACAACGCACATAAATCAATGTGATAATTTCAGCTAAACGCAATTTGCGTTAAAGTAGGTGATCTCGGCGCGCTCTAAAAGACAAAGGTCGCAGCTTGAGGGAACAGGGTCCTCGTTCCCAGCGGCATCTTTGCTTGAGGTCACCGCCGTGCAAACACTCAACCAGCCCGAATATTACGCCAGCCGCGAACAGCAGCAGCGTACCCTCGCGTCCCGGTCGATGTCGCCGGAAACGCGCAGCTTCCACGAAGATTTGGCGAACCATTACGCGCGGCTCATTTGCGAGGTGACGGGGGTCGACACGCGCGAGCGTCAGCGCTCCTACGGTCGCGGTTAGGGCGCGGTCTTCTCCAGTCCCCGCCGCTCAGCCGCGCGGTACGGCGCGATAGGCCTGATAGGCGTCGACCTGGTCTGATTGCATCAGGATACGGCTCATCGGATCGACGACCAGATTGACGCCCTCGGGCACCGCCACGCTCCCCGAGCCATTCGCCATCGGCAGGATTTCTATCCGATCCCCCACTTGCACCTCGACGGGCAGCGGGAAGACCTTGTTGCCTGGCACTTGCCAGCGCAAGGTCACCTGTTCCCCGCTCTGCGTCCGGATCAGCTTGGGCAGCGCGGCCTGGTAGACATAGGCGTCGAAGAACCACTGCCAGTCCTTCCCCGTCACCTGATTGACGAAGCGGATGAAGTCGGGGGTGGTGCGATACACCGGCTTGAAATTGCCCGGCGCGGGATCGGTGCGGTCATAGACGAGCAGTCGCGTCGCGTCGAAGAACGCCTTGTCACCGATCGCATGGCGCAGCGTGTGGAGCGTCCAGGCACCGCGATTGTAGATGTCACCGCCACGACCATTCGGGGCGTCATACACGTCCTCCGCCGATTGCGGCTTGCCGACGACCATCGGGACCTGCGCACGGATCCCGGGGCGCAGCGCCAGCATCATCGCCACATATCGCCCGTCGCCCTCGCGCCAGCGGCCGTAGAGCGGCTGCATGTATGCGGTGAAGCCTTCGTGGAGCCAAAAGTCATCCCAGTTGCTCGCCGTCATCTGGTTGGCGAACCATTCGTGGCCGAACTCATGCTGGAATAGCTGGTCGAAGCCGTCCGGCGTCTTGGCGTAGTTGTTGCCGTACGCGTTGATCGTCTGGTGTTCCATGCCCAGATGCGGGGTCTCGACCACGCCCAGTTTCTGGTCGCCGAACGGGTAGGGGCCGATCACGCCTTCGTAGAAGTCGAGTACCGGTGAGAATTCGGCGAACAGCGCTTCTGCCTGAGCCTTCTTGCCGGGCAGGTGCCAGTGGAACATCGGGATCGTGTTGCCGAACCGGCTCTTGTGCGTGCCGGTCACCTCTTCATACGGGCCGACATTCAGCGCGATGCCGTAGAGGTTCGGATCGCGCACCTTCCAGTTCCAAACCGAACGCCCGTCGGGCAGTTGCTCGACGCCTTGCAGCACGCCGTTCGACGGCGCCTTCAGCCCGGCGGGAACGGTGATGTGGAGGTCGATTTTGGCCGGCTCATAGGTCGGGTGGTCGATGCACGGCCAGAACAGGTCGCAGCCTTC
>DASVUT010000488.1:0-3947 GCA_036386955.1 Sphingomonas sp.
AGCGCGCCGAGCACCGTTGCGAGCGCGGTGGTGCCGATCACCCGGCGTTCGAGCGCCCAATGCCGTCCGGCGGTCAGCAACGCGTGCACCGCGCCGCCGATGACAAGCGTGATCAGCCCGACGACGATCGTCATGCCACCCATCGGCTGCCCGGTGCCCATCACGGTTGCCGCGACCAGCACCGCCATGGCAATCGCCTGCGCCGCCAGGGCCATCGGCCATGTCGCCGCGAGTTGCGCCAGCCGCGACGTATCGACGGATGCGTCCTCGCCTTCGACCAGCCCGAACATTTCGGCGATCCCGGCCAGGCCATGATGGTGAGGGGAGTGCGGCATGACCGGGGGCGATAACGTCCACAGGGTTGCCGATGCCTCAGCGATCCTGGTTACCGCGCCGGTAATCTTATCTGGATCAATCCGTGCGGGCCGTTTGATCGAGTCGAGTGGCGGGAGGGCGGTTGCAGGGCTGCGCGCGCGATCCTACGAGGGCTGGATGACCGTCACGATCCGCGATGCCGACCTGATCGAGAGCGTCGCCGACGCGCTCCAGTTCATCAGCTATTACCACCCGATGGATTATATCCGCGCGCTGGGCGAGGCCTATCACGCCGAGCGCAGTCCCGCGGCCAAGGACGCGATCGCGCAGATTCTGACCAACAGCCGGATGTGCGCCGAGGGGCATCGGCCGATCTGCCAGGACACCGGCATCGTCACGGTGTTCGTACGCTGGGGGCAGGAGTGCCGGCTGTCGGGCGACCGGTCGTTGCAGGAGGTCGTGGATGAAGGCGTGCGGCGCGCCTATCTCCACCCCGAAAACCGGCTGCGCGCGTCGATCCTGGCCGATCCTGCCTTCACCCGGCGCAACACCAGGGACAATACGCCCAGCGTCCTGCACGTCGAGATGGTGCCGGGGACGACCGTGTCGATCGACGTCGCGGCCAAGGGCGGCGGATCGGAGAACAAGTCCAAGTTCAAGATGATGAACCCGTCCGATTCGATCGTCGATTGGGTGGTGGAAACCGTGCCGCAGATGGGCGCTGGCTGGTGCCCGCCGGGGATGCTGGGCATCGGCATCGGCGGGACGGCCGAAAAGGCGATGCTGCTCGCCAAGCAATCGCTGATGGGCGCGATCGACATGGGGCAGTTGAAGGCGCGCGGCCCCCGCACCGATATCGAGGCGCTGCGCATCGAGCTGTTCGACAAGGTGAATGCGCTGGGCATCGGAGCGCAGGGGCTGGGCGGTCTGTCGACGATCCTCGACGTGAAGATCCTCGATTGGCCGACGCACGCGGCGTCCAAGCCGGTGGCGATGATCCCCAATTGCGCCGCGACCCGCCACGCGCATCTGGTGCTCGACGGATCGGGCCCGGCCTATCTGGAACAGCCCAGGCTCGCCGATTGGCCGCAAGTGAACTGGACGCCGGACAAGGCGGCGATCCGCGTCGATCTGGACAGGCTGACGCGCGAACAGGTGCAAGGGTGGAAGCATGGCAACCGCTTGCTCCTGTCGGGCAAGATGCTGACCGGGCGGGACGCGGCGCACAAGCGGATCGCCGACATGCTGGCCGCCGGAGAGCCGCTGCCCGTCGATTTCGCGGGTCGCGTCATCTATTATGTCGGGCCCGTCGATCCGGTGGGCGAGGAGGTCGTCGGACCCGCCGGGCCTACCACGGCGACGCGGATGGACAAGTTCACGCGCATGATGCTGGACCAGGGGCTGCTGGCAATGGTCGGCAAGGCCGAACGCGGACCCGACGCCACCGCCGCGATCGCGCAAGGCCGATCGGCCTATCTGATGGCGGTCGGCGGCGCGGCCTATCTCGTCGCCCGCGCGATCAAGGGATCGCGCGTCGTCGGCTTCGCGGATCTCGGCATGGAGGCGATCTACGAGTTCGAAGTAGAGGATTTCCCCGTCACGGTCGCGGTCGATGCGGACGGGAACAACGTCCACCAATTGGCGCCCCTGGTCTGGCGCGAGAAGATCGCGCGCGAACGGTTGCTGGTGGGGGCGTGACCCGCCCGCGCATCCTGTTCGGCGAGCATGCGACGCAAGCGCCCGCGATCGAGCAGGGGATCGATCGGAACCGGTTCGATGTCAGCTTCGCCGCGCTCGACACGGCGGACCTGTTCGCGTTCGATCTGGTCGTGCCGTTGCGGCTGGAGGAGTTCGACGCAGCGCGGAGGGCGAATGCGGATGGGCGGCGGCGCGTGGTGCTGCCCGATCCGGAGCTGGTCGAACTGTGCGACGACAAATGGCTGTTCAATCGGCGGCTGATGGAGCTGGGCTTCGGCAACGCGATCCCGGCATTGCTGCCCGACCCGCCAACCGAATACCCCTATATCCGCAAAGGGCGGCGGGGCGATTTCGGGAAGGGGTGCCATGTCGTGCATGGGCCGGGCGAGGACATCGCCATTCCCCACAGCTTCTGCCAGCGCGCGGTCGCGGGGGACGAGGAGGATGTGCTCCACCTGCTGCGGGTCGACGGGCGGATCGTGTATACGCTGAGCTATCGGTACGACATGGGCGCGCCGCTGACGGTGAGGGGCGCGGTCGATCGGCCGGTGACGATTGGTCCGGTCGATCCTGCGCCGGCGATGGCGACGTGCGTGGCGATCCTCGATGCACTGGGGTTCGAGGGAACGTGCTGTTTCAACTACAAGCTGGAGGGCGGGGCGCTCCGCATTCTGGAGCTCAATCCTCGGTTCGGCGGATCGCTGGTCGGGGACGTGAACGGCTATGTCGCCGCGCATCTCGCGGCGCTTGGATAGGGACGCGAAGACGGTTTGTTCGCGCGGAGGCGCGGAGGCGCGGAGAAGAAGAGGCCATCCTCCCTTCGGGCGCTACCGCCGACTTCGCTGCCCGCGGCGCTGGAGGGTTGGCTCGATCCTCCTCGGCAGAAGGACCGAGCCCGGTAGCTTAGAAGTGGGTGACGAGGCCGAGCATCGGGCGGAAGCTGCGGGCTTCGCCGAAGGTCGAGACTTCGCCGCGGATGCGGAAGCCGCTTTCGCCGGTGATGCCGCCCAGACCGATCGTCTTGGGGCCGACTTCGAAGCCGATGCCATAGGTCACGTCGTCGAAATCGGGGCTGTCGTTGCCGAAGCGCGCGAAATTGACCCAGCGATAGCCGACCTTGCCGTAGAACAGGCCGCTTTCGCCCGCACGGAAGCCGAAGCGGCCGCCGACGCCATACTGCCAGTCGATGTCGCCCGAAATGCCCTTGGCGACTTCGCCCTCCGCGCCGACGAAGACCGGGCCGACCGGGATGTTCACCCCGACGACACCCTGAACGAGGCTGCCGTTCAGTTCATTGTTGCGGAAACCCTGGGGGATGCCGGCGCGGTTGGGCTCGCTGTCGAACTGTTCCCAGCCGCCCATGATGCCGAAATAGGGCTCGATGCCGAACGCGCGGCTGCCATCGGGCGCGGCGGCGACCGGCGTCGCGTCCGTGGACGTGGTGTCGGCGGGAACGGCGTCCTGCGCGAAGGCGGGAGCGGCGGAGAGGGCGGCCGAAAAGGCGGCCGCAAGCAGAAGCTTACGCATGGTTCGATCGAGTCCTTGATGATCCATGAGGCTGTCGGCTGCTGCCGATCGTGAACGCCTCGGGCTGGTCTGAACCAAGCGGCCGCGCGTTGGTTGCACTGCGCCGTTGAAAAGGCGCGGCTTCATCCGCGCTGTCGTCGAAATGTCACACCCGCCCTCGCCCGAACGCGGACGTCGGATATGAGAAGGGGTTGCCGAGCGTTCCGAAGAACGCCCGACAACCCCTAGACATGGTCAGCGGCCGGAGAGCTCCAGCCCGGGAGACCATGGGGTCCCTTGAACCTGTGCGCGGTGCCGTTGACTGGGGGAGGATACCCCCCGGCGCCGCCCGACGATCCTAGAAACCGGTCCCCCGAACGAACCGAACCGAACTCACTGCTGAACCATGAGACATCGGATCACCTCCT
>DASVUT010000489.1:0-1581 GCA_036386955.1 Sphingomonas sp.
AGCCTGTGCCAATACATCGCCGAAAGCGCCGGCGCGGTGATCGTCTGCGAAGAAGCCTTCACGACCACCACCCTGCGGGAACTCGTCGATGCCCTCGGGTGCCAGCCCCCGTGGTCGGAGTTGCCGCTGCTCGTGCTCACCAGCGGCGGCAAGACCACCCGCGGCAGCCTGCACATCGCCGAGGCCCTCGGCCCGCGCGGCAACGTCACGCTGCTGGAGCGCCCGGTCCGCATCCTCACGCTGCTGAGCGCGGTGCGCACCGCCCTGCGGTCGCGCCGCAGGCAGTACGAGGTGCGCGACTTGCTGGCCCGCGAACAGGCCGCCCGCTCGCAGGCCGAGGCCGCCAGCCGCGCCAAGGACCAGTTCCTCGCCACGCTCAGCCACGAGCTGCGCACGCCGCTCAACCCCGTGCTGATGACCGTCTCGGCGATGCTCGACGATCCGAAGCTGTCGCCGGACGTCCGCGACGACATCGCGATGGTCAAGCGCAACGTAGAGCTCGAATCGAAGCTGATCGACGACCTGCTCGACCTCACCCGCATCACCCGCGGCAAGCTCGAACTGCACCCCGAGGCCGTCGACGTGCACGCGCTGATCGACAACGCGATCAAGACCTGCTGCGAGAGCGACCTGTACCGCAAGCGATTGCACCTATCGACCGATTTCCGGGCCACGAGCCCCTGCGTGTGGGGCGATTCGGCCCGTTTGTCGCAGGTGTTCTGGAACCTGATCAAGAACGCGGTGAAGTTCACCCCGCTCGACGGGCACATCACCGTCCGCACCACCAACGAGCCCGACGGGTCGCTCGTGGCGTCGGTGATCGACACCGGCATCGGCATCGCGCCCGAATCGATCGGCCGCATCTTCGACGCCTTCGAGCAGGCGGATCGTTCAATCACACGTCAGTTCGGCGGCCTCGGCCTCGGGCTGGCGATCTGCCGCGCGATCGTCAGCCAGCACGGTGGCACGCTGAGCGTCCGCAGCGATGGCAAGGGCCGCGGCGCGACCTTCAGTGTCCGCCTCGCCAGCGTCGCCGAGCCGCGGGCGACCGCCAACGGCTCCGACGCACCGAAGGAAAACGGGGAGCAAGGCCTCTGCGTACTGCTGGTCGAAGACCACGACTCCACCGCCCGCGTGATGGCGCGACTGCTGCGGGCGATGGACTACCACGTGGCCGTCGCCAACGACATCGCCACGGCCAAGCGGCTAGTCGATTCCGACCGCTTCGACGTGATCATCAGCGACCTCGGCCTGCCCGACGGCACCGGCCTGGACCTGATCCGCCACGTCCGCCGCACCAGCCGCGTCCCCGCCATCGCCGTCAGCGGCTACGGCATGGAAGACGACGTCCGCCAGAGCCGCGACGCGGGCTTCGAGATGCACCTGACGAAGCCGATCGATTTGAGCAAACTGCAGAGCGCGATCGGCCGCGTGCTGACGCGCGCGGGGTAGACGCCGCTCGAACCGCCCACGCGCACGCGGCGAATACGCTTCCGGTTCCTCCCCCTCCGGGGGAGGTTAGATGGGCGCGGACGCTGAATTGCGATGAAGTGCTTAGCAGCAAGTCCCCCTCCCCTTGTG
>DASVUT010000490.1:0-1971 GCA_036386955.1 Sphingomonas sp.
CAGCGACTCGCGAACCGCCTGCCGCGCAATGGCGCGGTGCTCCGGCGCGCCGATGAGATTCATCTTGCCGGCCAGCGCGCGCGAGGAAGGGCGGCCGCGCTCGAACGTGCCGGCAATGAGCTTGACGCGCAGGATTCGCCGCACCGCATCATCGAGCCGCTCGGGTCGGATTTCCTTGGATCGTGCCTGGGCGAGCGTGTTGCGGTAGAGCGCCTTCCAGTCGCCCGACAACATGAACATGTCGAGCCCGGCGTTGATTGCCGCGGCGCAGCTTTCGTTGGTGCAACCTTCGATCTGGCCGTGAGCGTTCCAGTCACCCACGACGAAGCCCTGGAAGCCCATGCGATCCTTTAGCACGTCGGTCAGCAAACTGCGGTTGGCGTGCATCTTGGCGCCGTTCCAGCTCGAGAAGCTGGCCATGACACTGAGCGTTCCAGCCGCGATGGCGGGCGGATAGCCTGCGGCATGAACGTCGCGCAGCACTGTTTCCGGCACGCGAGCGTCCCCCTGATCGCGCCCGCCGGTGCCACCGTCGCCGACGAAATGCTTGGCGGTGGCGATGACGTGGCGGGGTGCCAGGAAGTCTTGCGTGCCCACGCGCCCCTGGACGCCTTCGATCATCGCGCCCGCGTAATCGGCGACGATCGCCGGATCTTCGGAATAGCTTTCATATGTCCGCCCCCAGCGGTCATCCTGCACCACCGCCAGCGTCGGTGCGAAGCTCCAGTCGATTCCGGCGGCGGCAGTCTCGATCGCTGTTACCTCGCCGATCCGTCGGATCAGATCGCGGTTCCGCATCGCCCCCAAGCCGATGTTATGAGGGAAGAGCGTTGCGCCGACGATGTTGTTGTTGCCGTGAACGGCATCCGTGCCCCAGATGATGGGGATCTTGGGGCGACCATCGGTCCGCACCATCGAAGCGTCGAAAAAGGCGTCGGCGAGCTTCAGCCATTCGGTTGGCGGCGCGAGTTCATCATTGTTCGGGGCGGAGTTGCCGCCGTTGAGGATGGAACCGAGCTTGTAGGTGCGAACGTCCTCCGGCTTGATACCGGCGATGTCCGCCTGAATGATCTGGCCGACCTTGTCCTCCAACGACATCGCACGCAGGATCGCATCGATCCGCGCCTCGATCTTGGGATCGCGCGCCGGACGGGCGATCGCCTTTGGCCACAGGGCGGGGCGCGCGACGGGCGACAGGTCGCTTTTTGCGACAGCTGGAGAAGATGGCGTGCCGGATTGTGCGGCAACGCCAGCCGCAATGAACAACCCGACCAGCCCGGTCGAAGCCAGAGCGTAAAGCTTCAACATCCTACTCTCCCTTGCCGCATGCACCCGGTCATTTGCGGGAACGAGCTACGCTGTTTCCCATACAAGGCGCATCGATGACAACCTTGTCAATGCGGTGCGACAGGATCAATCAACGGGTTGCGCAGGGGGCGGGGTGCTGGCAGCGCTGCCAACGCGGATATGTTCAGCTGGGATCGGGAGAGAAGCGGTGACCGGAGCCGGGATGGTCCAGGAATGGCGGGGCGTCACGCGCGAAACCTTTGAAAAAGAGATTAGGCCATCGGGCCGGCCCGCCTTGTTGCGCGCCTTGGCGGCCGATTGGCCTGCAACGCAGGCGGCGCTCCGGTCAGACGAGGCACTGGTTGAGCATGTTGCGGCGTTCGACGCCGGGCGGCCGTTGTCGACCTATGTCGGCGCGCCGTCGATCAAGGGGCGGTTTTTCTACCGGGAGGACGTGCGGGGCTTCAACTTCGACCGGGGACAGGCGTCGTTTCTTGCCGTGGCGCGAAAGCTTCTCGCCGATCGCGCGAGCGGGTCCGGTCCCGCCATCTACACCGGCGCCGCCGCTGCGGACGAGTTCTTCCCCGGTTTCGCCCAGGCCAACCGGATGCCGCTCCTTGACGGCGTGATGCCGAGATTGTGGATCGGCAACGCGGTGACGATCTCCACGCATTACGACGTCGC
>DASVUT010000491.1:0-3718 GCA_036386955.1 Sphingomonas sp.
GTCCACAGGAAGTCGACGGTGCTGTCGACCTGGGTGGGCGCGCCGGCATAGCCGACGACGAGCTTGGCGGCGGCCATGACGATGAAGAAATTGCCGGTGCGCACCACCGCGGTGCCGATGACATTGCCCCAACCCCGCCGCCCATCGGCATCCTGCCGCGCGCACAATCGTGCGCCCAGTCGGCGCAGGCCGTGCAACGCCATGACGATCAGCGCGCCGACGACAAAGGCGACCAGGATCTGCAGCCAATGGGTGCGCAGCCAGATCGTCCCGTCATTCAGCAGCGCCTGGAGCTGCCGATCGAAATCCTGCGCGCGAAACACGGGGCCACGAGCGGCATCGGCCGCGGTGGCGGCATTGGTGTTGGACGGCACGGTCACACTCCTCAAGCGGCGGCGATGGCCTCTTGCGCTTCCGCCTTGGCCACGGGGACGACGGTGCGGTCGAGAAACGCGATCAGTGCGCGTTCCTCCCGGCTCAACTCGCCCGTGGCGCGCGGCATTCGCAGGGCCTTCCTGAACACCGCCTGATCCTGTTTGACCAGATCGATCAGGTCCGGGTGGACATAGGATTTGCGCGCGATGGCGGGCGTATTGCCCAGCTTGGCGGTGACCGGCTCCAGCAATTGCTTGAGCGTCAAATCCCGATCGGCCGCCGCCATGGCTTCGAAGGCGAGCAGGCTGGCACCCCAGGTGCGGAAGTTCTTGGCCGAGAAATCACCCCCGGTCGCCTCCTTGATATAGGCGTTGACGTCCGACGAGGTGACCGGATGTGCGTCGCCATTCGCGTCGAGCCAGGCGAACAGATGCTGTTCGTCCAGGTCCTGGCACGCCTTGACGAAGCGGGTGAGGCTGCGGTCGGTAACGGTGGTGTCGCAGTCCTTGCCCGACTTGGCCTTGAAGCGCAGGCGCAGGCGATCACCCTTCACCTCGCCATGCTGCGTGCGCAGCGTGGTGGCGCCGAAGCTCTTGTTCTGCTTGACGTAATCCTCGTTGCCAACGCGGATATGGCTCTGGTCGAGTAGCCGAACGACCGCGGCGACGGCGCGCTCCTTGGTCAGCCCGCGTGAGGCCAGGTCGGCAGCGACCTTCTTGCGCAGCTTGGGCAGCGCGCGGCCGAAATCGGCGGTTTTCTCGTACTTCGCGGCCTCCTGCGCCTCCCGATATCCGACGTGGTAGCGATATTGCTTGCGGCCCTTGTCGTCCTTGCCCGTCGCCTGGATATGGCCATTGGGCTTGGGACAGAACCAGGCATCGCTGTACGCGGGCGGCAGACCGACCGCGTTCAGCCGGTCGATCTCTTGTTCGTCGGTGATGCGCTCGCCCGAGGGGTGGTAATAGGCCCAGCCGTTCTTCAGCTTCTTGCGCGTGATGCCGGGTTTCGAATCATCAGAGTACACGATCTTGAGCGCCATGCTCGGCCAATGCGCAACGGACCGCATCGTTCCGGCGGAGCAACGCTCGCGCATTGATCCAGCGCTGCGCGGGCAGTTCCAGCCGGAAGTAGAGGAGATGCGACCCCCCCAGCACGAAAAGCAGATAGATCAGGATCGCGAGCGGCGGGACGGGGCCGGCGGGCAGGGCCAGCTTGACCAGCTTCCAGAGCAGATAATGCGACAGATAGCTGGCATAGCTGATCTCGCCCAGCCAATGGAGCGGGCGGCTGGCGAGCGGACCCGCCGGCGCGCGGGCAAGCGCGAGCAGGAGCGCGGCCAGGCTTGCGGGCACGACCAGCGTCTCCGGCGCGCCGAGCAGCGCGGCGGTCAGCAACAGGAGCCCCAGCACCAGCGGCGCGCGGACCCCGCCGCCGCGCAGGAACAGGCTCGCGAGCATCGTTCCGGTGGTGAACTCGACCAGACAGCGCAGCAGTCCAAAGTGGGGAATGTCGCGGCCAAGCGTCCCCAGTCCCATGATCGACGGCAGCAGGATCAGCACCATCGCCGCGGCCAGCACGAGCGCAGGCGTCGACCAGCGGCGCCAATCGACCCAGCGGACCAGCAGCGGAAAGAGCAGATAGGCCGCCCATTCCGCACTGATCGACCAGGCCGGGGTGTTCCAATCCAGCGCGGAAGCAAGGCCCCATTGCTGGATGAGCAACAGGTGCAGCGGCAGCTGGGTCCAGGGAAATAACGGGTCGGGCTTGCCGCGCGCCGCCATGATCAGCGCGAGTGCGATCGCGACGCCGAGCATGGCGAGATGCAGGGGCCAGACGCGCGCGACCCGTTTCTGCCAGAACCGCCAGGTCTCGCCCGCGATACGTTCGTGCCAGGCGAGCCAGATCACGAAACCTGACAGCAGGAAGAAGAAGTCGACGGCCAGATACCCCTTGGCCATCGCGGACTCGACGGGTGCGGGCAGGCCGGGGATCGACAGGCGCAGATGGTAGAAGACGACCGCCCAAGCCGCGATCCCGCGCGCGCCGGTAAGCTGGCGAAGCGCGATCATGCCGGCACCGCCGCGACGCGGCGCGTGCGGAAACCCTGCGGCATTGCCTCCTTGCGGCGGCGGGCGAGATAGGTGTCCAGCCCGATCTGCGCGCCGATCAGCATGTAGATCACGGGCTGGAACGCGATGGCGATGAACGCCGCGCCGAGCAGATAGATGAGCTGCACCGATTGCAGCGCGCCGGCAAGGCTGCCCGCCCAGGCATATTCGCCCGTCTGGTAGCGCCGGCGCAGCATCTCCATACGGACCACCCCGGACAGGTGGATGAACAGCCACAGGATCAGCCCGGGCCAGCCCTGTTCGCCCAGCATCTCGAAATAGGCGCTATGATAGGCGCGCCCCTTGTCCACCTCGACGCGCGCGCCGGCGGTTTGTGCGCCCTGGATCTTCTTCACATCGAAACGAATGTTGTTCTGACGATAGGCCTCGAACCCGCCCCCGAATGGGTGAAGCTTCACGAATTCCAGCGTCCATTTCCACACCGCGAGCCGGCTCGACGCGGATGCATCGGCATCATAGGTCTTGATCGTCCCCATCCGCTGCGTGAACGCCGACGGCAACAGCGGGACCGCGGCGACGCCGACCAGCGCGATCGCCCCCAGATACAGCGCCCGCCGCTTCACCGTGCGCAGCATCAGGACCGCGAGCAGCCCGATGCACAACAGGCCGGTCCGCGCCGAGGTGCCGACCGGGATCAGCAGGCACGCAAAGGCGAGCGCATAGCCGAAACAGCGCACCCGCCAGTCGGGCGGGAACACCGTGCCATGGCGCACGAACCACAGGATCAGCGGCACAATGGCGACCGCGACGGTGGCGATGGTGGAGCTTTCGTACAGCCCCGAATTATTGGTCACCATCAGGTTCAGCTCGCCGTATCCGCCCCCCGACACCAGGGTCTTGATCCCGCCGACGATGATGATCGACGACGCCGACAGCACCATGAACAGCAGCAGCGCCTCGATCCGCAGCCGCGTGCGCAGCGTCAAGGGCAAGAAGGCGGCAAACGCCAGCGCCTTCCAGACCCATTCCCACTTGTCGAGCGCGTCGACCGGGAAATCGGCCTGGACCGTGGTGACATAGCAATAGCCGAGCAGCGCCAGGATCAGCCCTTGGCGTGGCGCGACGCGCGCATCGCGCTTGTCGTCGATCACCAGCCAGCCCGCGACGGCGAGCCCGACCGCGATCGCCGAGATCGGCACGGCGTTCAGCAGGTAATAGGTCAGCCGCTGCGGCGCGACGACGTCGATATAGACATAGACCAGGACGAGCAGGAA
>DASVUT010000492.1:0-3791 GCA_036386955.1 Sphingomonas sp.
TGGCCCGGTCGTGCTCTCGCCAAGCCGTGCCGATCCCGCTAAGGGGCCGCGGCGGGCGCTCGCTTCCACAGCGCCTCTCATCCCAGGCCAGAACCCATGTCTTCACGCCCGACCGACCGCCCCGACCGGCGGACCTTTGCGATCATCTCTCACCCCGACGCCGGCAAGACGACGCTGACCGAAAAGCTCCTCTATGTCGGCGGCGCGATCCACCTGGCGGGCGAGGTGAAGGCGCGCGGGGCCAACCGCCGTGCCCGGTCCGATTGGATGAAGATCGAGCAACAGCGCGGCATCTCCGTCACCTCATCGGTCATGACGTTCGAGAAGGACGGCGTGTTCTTCAACCTGCTCGACACGCCGGGGCATGAGGATTTCAGCGAGGACACGTACCGCACGCTGACCGCGGTCGACTCCGCGGTCATGGTGATCGACGCGGCGCGCGGTATCGAAGCGCAGACGCGCAAGCTATTCGAGGTCTGCCGCCTTCGCTCGGTCCCGATCATCACCTTCGTGAACAAGGTCGACCGCGAAGGCCGGCCCGTGTTCGAGCTGCTCGACGAGATCGCCGACATGCTCGCGCTCGACGTCTGCCCGATGAGCTGGCCGATCGGCATGGGCGGCGAGTTCCAGGGGGTGCTCGACCTCCAGACCAACCGCCTCAGCCGCCCCGAAGGCGACAGCCGCACCTTCCAAGGCAAGGTCGATCAGAACCCCGATCTGCCCGCCGCCATTGTCGAGGAAATCGAGTTGGCGCAGGGCGGTTACGCGTCCTTCGATGCCGAGGCGTATCGCAATGGCGATCTGACGCCTGTGTATTTCGGCTCCGCGCTCAAGGATTTCGGCCCCGCCGAACTGATCGCCGCGCTCGCCGCCTATGCGCCCAGCCCGCGGCCGCAACCGGCCGAACCCGCACCCGTCGATCCGGCGGAAAAGGACGTGACCGGCTTCGTCTTCAAGGTTCAGGCGAACATGGACCCGCAGCACCGCGACCGCATCGCGTTCATGCGGTTGTGCTCGGGCGTGTTCAAACGCGGGATGAAGCTGACGCCGTCTGGCAGCGGCAAGCCGATCGCTGTCCATTCCCCCATCCTGTTCTTCGCCCAGGACCGCGAAATCGCCGACGAAGCGTTCCCCGGCGACATCATCGGCATCCCCAACCACGGCACCTTGCGCGTCGGCGATACCTTGTCCGAACGACCGGGCGTTCGCTTCACCGGCCTCCCCAACTTCGCGCCCGAAATCCTGCGCCGTGTCGTGTTGAAGGACCCCACCAAGACCAAGCAGTTGCGCAAGGCGCTCGATGACATGGCGGAGGAGGGCGTCACCCAGGTCTTCTATCCCGAGATCGGGTCGAACTGGGTCATCGGCGTCGTCGGGCAGCTTCAGCTCGAGGTGCTGCTCAGCCGACTCGACGCCGAATACAAGGTCGCCGCCGGGCTGGAACCTGCGCCTTACGATACCGCGCGCTGGGTGTCCGCCAGCGATCCCACCGATCTCAAGGGGTTCACCGACCTCAACCGTTTGGCGATGGCCAAGGACCGCGACGGCAATCCGGTGTTCCTCGCCAAGAGCGCGTGGGAGGTCGGCTATGTCGCCGATCGCTACCCCAAGGTGCGCTTCGCGGCGACGCGCGAACGGTAATCTCCCAACCCCCGTTCGCCCTGAGCGAAGTCGAAGGGCCACGCACCACTGGTTCGACTTCGTTCGGCACGAACCGCACTGTTCCGGCCGGTCACCGCTCCCCACACACGCCCCGCCGCAGGGTGAGTCCATCAACCCTCGGGTTAATTTGACTTTCACTCCTATGCTCCACAACGATCCGACCCGCGCCGGGGGGTTACGGCGACCGTGTCGGGGACGCCTGTTTGTTTTTGGGCAATGATTCATCGCTGGCCTATGCGGGCGGCACCAACGCCCGTTCGTTCCGCCGTGCGCTGAGCGACAGGCCGGCACCGACGCGCGCCGAACTATGGCGTGCGCGGGCCGATGCGATCGACTGGGTTCCCGATCTGGGCAGCCGGATCGGCAGCAGCACCTGGTGGCGCGGCGTTTTCACCTGCGGCGCGCTATGCGGCGCGACCATCGCGCTGGCCCCCGGTTTCGACCCGCTCGTCGGCACCGTGCCGGCCCCGGTCACCGGAACGCAGTGGGACGAGGCGCGGGCGCAGGGCATCGCACCGCTCGCCTGGGGCGCCGACACCGGCCGCCGCATGGCCGCCAACGACCTTGCCCGCCCGCTCGCCGAAGCGCCCGAGCGCCCGGTGATCGAACTCGCCGCGACGCTCGGCGAAGGTGACCGGCTGACCGGGGTGCTCCAGCGCGCCGGCGTGTCGCGCCGCGAGGCCGAAAACGCCACCGCGCTGATCGCCGGCGCAGCCTCGCTGGACGACATTCCCGCCGGCACGCGCGTCGCGCTGACGCTCGGTCGCCGCGCCAGCAAGATGGTCTCGCGCCCGCTCGACCGCATGCAGATGCGCGCGCGCTTCGACCTCGCGGTCACCGTGCTGCGCGCCGGCGACACGCTGACCATGACGCGTCAGCCCATCGCCATCGATCGCACCCCGCTCCGACTCCAGGGGCTGGTCGGCAACAGCCTTTACCGGTCCGCGCGCGCCGCGGGTGCGCCAGCCAAGGTGGTCGAGACCTTCATCAAGGCGCTCGCGACGCGCGTATCGATCGGGCGCGACGTCGCCGCCGCCGACAGCTTCGACATGGTCATCGAACGCGAACGCGCCGCCACCGGCGAGGTACGCCTCGGCAAGCTGATGCTGATCGGCCTTGATCGCCCCGCCAGCCCTGTCCGCCTGGTCCGTTTCGGGGATGAAGGCCGCGAAAGCTGGTGGGATCCCACCGGCCAGATGGAACGCCGCGGCACGATGGGCATGCCCGTCGCCGGGCGGATCACCTCCTCCTTCGGCTTGCGCATGCACCCGCTGCTCGGCTTCATGCGGATGCACAAGGGGCTCGACATCGGCGCGCCGCACGGTGCGCCGATCTACGCCGCCATTGACGGCGTCGTGCAGTTCGCCGGGCGTTCGGGCGGCTACGGCAATTTCGTGAAGCTGCGCCACGGCGGTTCGATCGAATCCGGCTATGGCCATATGAGCCGCATCGCGGTGCGCGCGGGCCAGCAGGTCGCCCGCGGGCAGGTGATCGGCTATGTCGGCTCCACCGGCCGCTCCACGGGGCCGCATCTTCATTGGGAGGTGTGGAAGAACGGTGCTCCGGTGAACCCGCGCTCGATCTCCTTCGATCAGGTCACGCGCCTATCGGGCGATACGCTGCGCCAGCTGAAGGCGCGGGTGAACGCGCTGCTCGCGGTCAAACCCGGCAACTAGAGCGTTTTCCGATCATGTGGCATCACTGGCACGGAGGCGATTTGGGTTCGGCGCAAGGCGCGAGGAGGGCGCGATGCTTTGCATCGTAACCGACGAGCAACGCCGCGCCGGCCCAAATCGTCCCGCCGCGAAGCGGGTGCCCGAAGGGCAATGACGGTGGTGCAACATGGTCGGAAACCGCTCTAGACCGCGAACGCAACGCTGTCCTACACGCCGATTACCGCGCAAGCCCTGCGCCATGACTGCGCAAGCTCACTCCACGACCACCACGCGCCGGACCCCGCTATCCGTTCGGGACACGCGATTCCGACGACCACGTAGTGCGCACTTCCTGAACTTCGGTCTCGATCCCGATACCGAATCGGGTGCTCGCCCGGCGACGCTTCACTTCCCCTGCGCGCGCCACCGTTGGATCGTGCGCCCGATGATCTGCTCCTCGCCGCCGACATCGCG
>DASVUT010000493.1:0-7736 GCA_036386955.1 Sphingomonas sp.
TCCTTTGCGCGCCGTCATCGTCCCCGTGACGCCCTTGCAGCAGAATTGCTCGATCATCTGGTGCACCGCGACCATGAAGGCGGCGGTGGTCGATCCCGGCGGGGACATGCCGCGCATCCTGGATGCGATCGCGCAGGCCGGCGTGACCGTCGAGACGATTCTCCTGACGCACGGCCACATCGATCACGCCGGCGAGGCCAAGCCGCTGGCCGACCATCTGGGCGTCCCGATCGAAGGCCCACACGAGGCCGATCGCTTCTGGCTGTCGCGGCTCGAGGATGACGGGCGGCAATGGGGCATCCGCGGCGTGTCGTTCGAACCCGACCGCTGGCTGGTCGAAGGCGACACGGTGACGATCGGCGACCTGTCGCTCGATGTGTACGAGACACCCGGCCATACGCTGGGCCATGTCATCTTCCATCACCCAGTGTCCAATTTCGCCGCCGTGGGCGACGTGCTGTTCCAGGGATCGGTCGGGCGATCGGACCTGCCAGGCGGCGATCACGCGCAGCTTGTCCGCTCGATCGTGACCAAGCTGTGGCCGCTGGGCGATGTCGCCTTCATCCCCGGCCACGGCCCCGCCAGCACCTTCGCGCATGAGCGCCGCGGCAACGCTTTCGTTGGGGACAGAGTGCTGACTGCGGGCTGATCCGGCTTATGCGGTTGCGCGGCGGCCGGAAATGATTATAGGCGCGGGGCTTCGCGATGCGTCAGGCGGTGCTCACGCGGTCGACCGATTTCGGTCTCCCGCGGGCTTGGCCAATGCTTCTGTTTGATCTTTTTGCATTAAGGTGCCGCCATGGCCGTTCCCAAGAGAAAGACTTCGCCCTCCAAGCGTGGCATGCGTCGCAGCCACGACACGCTGACCGTTGCCGCGTTCCAGGAGTGCCCGAACTGCGGCGAACTGCGCCGTCCGCACAATCTGTGCACGGCGTGTGGCCATTATAACGGCCGCGAGATCGTCTCGGTCGAGGGCTGATCGCCCACACCCGGACCATCAGCGTGAACGAGACTTCCGGCATCGCCTCTTGCATCGCTATCGACGCGATGGGCGGGGATGAAGGGCTGGCGGTGATGCTTGCGGGCGTCGCGCGGGCGCGGGAGCGTCACGGCGCGATGCGCTTCATCCTGGTGGGCGACCAGCCCGCGATCGAATCGGCATTGCAGGGTCACGCCGGCCTGCTCGCCGCGTCGGAAATCGTCCACGCGGCCGAGGTCGTCGGATCGTCCGACAAGCCCAGCCAGGCGATCCGCCGATCCAAGACGACGTCGATGGGCATCGCCATCGATCTGGTGAAGACCGGCCGCGCCGCGGCGGCGGTCTCGGCGGGCAATACCGGCGCGCTGATGGCGATGGCCAAGCTGGCGCTCAGGACGCTGCCGGGGATCGATCGCCCCGCTCTTGCCGCACCCCTGCCGACGCTGGGTGCCAACGATGTCGTGATGCTCGATCTGGGCGCGAACACCGAATGCGACGCGCGCAACCTCGTTCAGTTCGCGGTCATGGGCGCGGCCTATGCGCGGATCATGTTTGATCTCGATCGCCCGCGCGTCGCGCTGCTGAACATCGGGTCCGAGGATCAGAAGGGCACCGACGAGATTCGCGACGCCGCCGCGGTGCTCAAGGGCCAGCATCACCTGCCGCTCGACTTCACCGGCTTTATCGAGGGCAATCAGCTCGCGCGCGGCGAAGTCGACGTGATCGTGTGCGACGGGTTCGCCGGCAACATCGCGCTCAAGACCGCCGAAGGCACGGCGCGCTTCGTCGCCGATCTGCTCAAGCGAGCCTTCACCAGCTCGGTGCGCTCCAAGCTCGGCTTCCTCATCTCGCGCCCCGCGACCGAGCTGCTGCGCGATCACCTTGATCCCAACAACCACAATGGCGCGGTGTTCCTGGGGCTGGGCGGCATCGTCGTCAAAAGCCATGGCGGTGCCAACGAAAACGGCATCGCGACCGCGATCGGTAACGCGGCCAAGCTCGTCGCCGCCGACCTGACGCGCCGGATCGCCGACGATCTGACCGATTTCGAATCGGCTCCGATGGGGGCTGGGGCATGATCCGCTCGGTTCTGACCGGCACCGGATCGGCCTTGCCCGCCCGGCGCGTATCCAACGCCGAACTGGCGGAGCAGGTGGATACGACCGACGAATGGATCGTCGAGCGCACCGGTATCCGCTTTCGCCACATCGCAGGCGTTGGCGAGACGACCGCCACGCTGGGTGCCGATGCGGCGCGCGCGGCGATCGCGGCGGCGGGATTGAACGCTGGCGATATCGACCTGATCGTGCTGGCAACCGCGACTCCGGACCAGACCTTTCCCGCGACCGCGACCAAGGTTCAGGCTATGCTCGGCATCGACGATTGCGTCGCGTTCGACGTGGCGGCGGTGTGCTCGGGCTTTCTCTATGCGGTACAGGTCGCCGATGCGATGCTGCGGGCCGGCGTCCACACGCGCGCGCTGGTGATCGGCGCGGAAACGTTCAGCCGCATCCTCGATTGGGAGGATCGCGCCACCTGCGTGTTGTTCGGCGACGGCGCGGGCGCGGTGGTGCTCGAAGCGCGCGAATCGGACGCCGAGACCGGGCGTGGCATCCTGGCGACGCGGCTTCACGCCGATGGGCGGCACAACGACATGCTGTATGTCGATGGGGGACCGTCCACCACGGGCACCGTGGGCAAGCTGCGAATGAAGGGTCGGGAAGTCTTTCGCCACGCCGTCGTCAATCTGGCCGCGGTGATGGGCGAATCGCTGACACTGGCAGGGCTGGTGCCCGATCAGGTCGACTGGCTCGTACCGCATCAGGCCAATGCCCGCATCCTGGATGCGACCGCGCGCAAGCTGGGGCTCAGCCCCGACAAGGTCGTGATGACCGTCGATCAGCACGCCAACACGTCCGCCGCTTCGGTTCCGCTCGCGCTCGACGTCGCGGTGCGCGACGGGCGTATCGTGCCGGGCCAGATCGTAGTGCTGGAGGCGATGGGGGGCGGCTTCACCTGGGGCGCGGCCGTTCTGCGGTTCTGATCCGCGGCGGATTTGATCCAGATCATAAGGGCTTCCCGATGCTTGGGTGTTTGTGATACGCTTGGCATCCGGTCGGGGGGAATCGACGATGCTGATGAAAGTGGTGGGAACATTGACGCGGGCCGATCTGGCCGAATCGCTTCACCGCGAAATCGGCCTGTCGCGCGCCGACTCGGCCCATGTTGTCGAACAGATCCTGCACGAAATGTGTCACGCCCTCTCCAACGGAGAAAACGTGAAGATCTCCGGGTTCGGCACCTTCGTGCTGCGCGACAAGGGTGAACGCGTCGGCCGCAATCCCAAGACCGGCATCGAAGTGCCGATCGCCCCGCGTCGCGTGCTGACCTTCCGCGCGAGCCAGATGATGCGCGACCGCATCGTGGCGGCCGGATAAGGAATGCCCGCCGACGGCGGCAAGGCCGAAAGCGCGTTCCGGACCATCGGCGAAGTGTCGCGCGAGATCGGGCTGCCCGCGCACGTGCTGCGTTATTGGGAAACGCGCTTCCCCCAGCTGCGCCCGCTGACCCGCGCGGGCAACCGCCGCTATTACCGCGCCGAGGATGTGGTGCTCATCCGCCGGCTCGACCGGCTGCTCAATCACGACGGCTATACCATCCGGGGCGTCCAGCAGCTCCTCGCGCGCGAGGCCGCACCCGTCGCCGACCCCGTCCATGCCCTGCGCGCGATCCGCGATCTGCTCGCCGCGGCACTGGCGGCGGACGAATAGCTCCTCTCCCCTCCCAGCTAGGGACGGGAGAACAAACTCACCCACAACCCCGCTTGCACCAGCGCCCACCACCCCCGATGTTCCCCGCATGGCCTCGCGAGACGCCGGCACCGTCACCGCGGTGCTCGGCCCCACCAATACCGGCAAGACACACCTGGCGGTCGAGCGGATGTGCGCGCACTCCAGTGGCGTCATGGGCTTCCCGCTCCGGCTGCTCGCGCGCGAAATCTATGACCGGGTCGTCGCGATCAAGGGGGCGAGCCGTGTCGCGCTGGTGACGGGCGAGGAAAAGATCGTGCCGCCCGATGCGCGCTGGTTCCTGTCCACCGTGGAAAGCATGCCCGAACGCGACGTGGCGTTCGTCGGCATCGACGAGGCGCAATTGGGTGCCGATGCCGAGCGCGGCCATGTCTTCACCGACCGCATGCTGCGCGCGCGCGGCCGCGAAGAAACGATGATCCTGGGATCGGAAGCGCTGCGCCCGATGGTCGAGGCGCTGGTCCCCGGCGCCGAGATCGTCGCGCGGCCGCGCTTCTCCACGCTGACCTATGCCGGCGCCAAGAAGATCAGCCGGCTGCCCAAACGCTCCGTCATCGTCGCGTTCAGTGCGGAGGAGGTCTACGCCGTCGCCGAGATGCTGCGCCGCCTGCGCGGTGGCGCGGCCGTCGTCATGGGCGCGCTCAGCCCACGCACGCGCAACGCGCAGGTCGCGATGTTCCAAGCCGGCGAGGTCGACTATCTCGTCGCCACCGATGCGATCGGCATGGGGCTCAACATGGACGTGGCGCATGTCGCCTTTGCCAGCCTGCAGAAGTTCGATGGCCGCCGCAGCCGCCGGCTGACGGTCGCCGAAATGGCGCAGATCGCGGGCCGCGCCGGGCGACATCAGCGCGATGGCACCTTCGGATCGGTGACGGAGGAAGGCCCTGGTGCCTTCATGCCCGAGGACGTGTTCGCGATCGAAGCGCACCGCTTCCCTAGGCTCGAGCATCTCTATTGGCGTGACGGCGAGCCCGATCTGTCGAGCCTGGACGCACTCGTCGCCGCGCTCGAACGCCGCCCGCGATCGGCCGTGCTGCGCGCGGCGCCCGAGGCAACCGATCTGGCGGTGCTCAAGCGGCTGGCCGAGGAAAACTGGGTCCGCGACCGCGTACGCAGCCCGGCGATGGTCAAGCGGCTATGGGCGGCGTGCGGGCTCCCCGATTTCCGCAAGCTCGGCGTCGACCCGCATGCGCGCACCGTGTCGCGCATCTTCGGCTATCTCAGCGAGGGCCAGGGCCATGTCCCCCACCAATGGTTCGCCGACGAGATCCAGCGGCTCGATACGGTCGCGGGCGACGTCGAAACGCTCGCCGGGCGGCTCTCCGCGATCCGCACCTATGCCTATATCGCGCACCGGATCGACTGGCTGGCAGACCCTGTCCATTGGGCCGATCGCACCCGCCAGATCGAGGAACGCCTGTCCGACGCGCTTCATGCTGGGCTGACCCAGCGGTTTGTCGACAAGCGCACCACCGCGCTCATTCGTCAGATCGGGGCCGCGTCGGGCGCGCTGCCCGTGGTCATCGGGCCGGAGGGCGAGGTGCTGGTCGAGGATCATCCGATCGGCCGCCTCGACGGCTTCCGCTTCCACGTCGCCGCCGACGCCCGCGCCGGCGACAAGAAACTCCTGCTCGCCGCCGCCGAGAAACGCCTCGCGGGCGAACGCGCGCGGCGCGGCGAGGCGTTGGCCGCGTGTGAGGATGCGGATTTCACCATGTCCGATACAGGGGGGATCACCTGGTCCGGCCACACTGTCGCGACCCTCGCAGCCGGTCCGTCGCTCGCCCGCCCGCGCCTCCAGCTCGACCGCGCGCTCGATTGCCTCGATCGTCCGCTGCGCACCCGGATCGAGGCGCGGCTCGCACGCTGGTTGGCGGACCGGCTGGCGCGCAGCGTCCCCGCGCTCCCCGCGCTCGCCGCCATCGCGCGCGATCCCGCCGCGACGCCCGACCTGCGCGTCGTCGCCGGCGCGCTCGAGGCCGCGGGCGGGCTGACGCCGCGCCTCCCCTTGCGCAGCGCGATCGAGCCGCTGACCCCCGAGGAGCGCCGCCGCTTGCGCGCCGCTGGCGTGACCATCGGCGCGCTCGACCTGTTCGACCCGCGGCTGATGAAGCCGGAAAGCGCACGCTGGCGGCGGATCCTGCTCGGCGGCATCGGCACCGACGTGCCGATGCCGCCGATCGGGGCGACCGTTCTGCCGCGTGGGGGCCCCGGCGCGATCCTCGCCGCGGGGTTCCGCCCGCTGGCCGCGCAGGCGGTGCGCGTCGACCTGGTCGAACGCATCGCACGCGCCGCACATGACGCGCGGATCGGCCGCAAGCCCTTCGCGCCCGATCCCGCGCTCGCCACCTCGATGGGGCTGGCCCCCGAAACCTTCGCGCGGTTGATGGCCGAACTGGGGTTCCAGCCGCTGAAAGGTGCCGAGCAACGCTGGGTCTGGCGCGGGCGTCCGCCGGCGCGGGTCGCGGACGCGCCGCCGCTGCCCGACAACGGCTTCGCGGCGCTCGCGGCGTGGAGCCGTGGCGGATGACGGCTTGATGCGGCTCGACCGCTATCTGTGGTGGGTGCGCCTGGCCAAGACGCGCTCCGCGGCGCAGGCGATCGCGGCCGAGGCGCGATTGCGGATCGACGGCCGGGTCGTCGACCGCGCGCATGCCGCCGTCCGCATCGGCAATGTGCTGACCTTTGCCTGCAACGGCCATGTCCGCGTCATCCGCGTCGAACAGCTCCCCTCGCGGCGCGGTCCGGCGCCCGAGGCACGGACCTGCTATACCGAACTCAACCAGCCCTTGGTTGACGCGTCCGGGCAGGCGCAATAGGCGCACGGTCGTTCTCGGCCGAACGGGCCCCGGAGTTCCGTAATGACCTACGTCGTCACCGACGCCTGCATCCGCTGCAAATATATGGACTGTGTCGAGGTATGTCCGGTGGACTGCTTCTATGAAGGCGAGAACATGCTCGTCATCAACCCGTCCGAATGCATCGACTGCGGCGTGTGCGAACCCGAATGCCCGGCCGAGGCGATCCTGCCCGATACAGAAGCCGGGCTCGAGAAGTGGCTTGAAATGAACACGACCTTTTCCGCGCAATGGCCCAACGTCACGCGCAAGGCCGATCAGACCCCGGCGGACGCCGACACGTTCAAGGGCGTCGAGGGTAAGTTCGACCTGTATTTCTCGCCCGAACCCGGCCCGGGCGACTGATCGGGGCGCCAAGCACCGGGCAGTGATGCTGCCGTTCCGGCTGGTTATTTTGTTGCGGACGTGCTACAGGCTGGCGCGACGGGCGCGCGTGCGCCGCGTATCATTGCGTCCACCTCGACCTCCTGCGGCCTGTTTGCGGCGCTTCGCTGCGCTGTTGCCCGTGCGGAAGGTCCGACCCGGGAGTTTGTGAATGGCTGCCAAGGCCCTGTCCTTCGACGTTGGCGACTATGTCGTCTATCCCAAGCACGGCGTCGGCCGCGTGATCGAGCTGCAACGCTCGGAAATCGCTGGGATGACGCTGGAGCTTTACGTCCTGCGTTTCGAAAAGGAGCGGATGACGCTCCGTGTGCCGACCAACAAGGCCGAATCGGTCGGCATGCGCAAGCTGTCGTCGGACAAGACACTGCGCGAGGCGCTGGATACGCTGCAGGGCAAGCCCAAGGTCAAGCGGACGATGTGGTCCAGGCGTGCGCAGGAATATGAGGCAAAGATCAATTCGGGCGACCTGGTGTCGATCGCCGAAGTGGTCCGCGACCTGTTCCGCGCCGAGGACCAGCCCGAGCAGAGCTATTCCGAACGCCAGATCTTCGAAGCCGCGACCAGCCGCCTCGCGCGCGAACTCGCCGCGATGGAAGAGCTGGAAGAGCCCAAGGCGCAGGAAAAGATCCTCGACATCCTGCGTGCGTCGGCCGCGATCTACAACAAGGACAAGCCCGCGCTCGCTTGAGCTTCGCGGACAAG
>DASVUT010000494.1:0-9301 GCA_036386955.1 Sphingomonas sp.
CCGGGCCTGCAGCGATTGTCACCAAATCGACGGTGCCGGTGGGCACCGGCGACGAGGTCGAGCGGATCCTGCGCGAACTGGCCCCCGAGGCTGAGGTCGCGGTAGTGTCAAACCCCGAGTTCCTCCGCGAAGGTGCTGCGATCGACGACTTCAAGCGGCCGGACCGGATCGTCATCGGCACCGACGATCCGCGCGCCAAGGCGGTGATGCAGGAAATCTATCGCCCGCTCTTCCTCAACGAATCGCCGATCCTGTTCACCAGCCGGCGCACGTCCGAACTGATCAAATATGCCGCCAACGCCTTCCTGGCGACCAAGATCACCTTCATCAACGAGGTCGCCGACTTGTGCGAGGCGGTGGGTGCGGACGTGCAGGATGTCAGCCGCGGCATCGGGCTCGACAACCGGATCGGGCGCAAGTTCCTGCACGCAGGGCCCGGCTATGGCGGGTCCTGCTTCCCCAAGGATACGCTCGCGCTATTGAAGACCGGCGAGGATCACGGCGCGCCGATGCGGATCGTCGAGGCGGTGGTGCAGGTCAACGACCAGCGCAAGCGCGCGATGGGCCGCAAGGTGATCGGTGCGCTGGGTGGTCAGGGGGGTGGCGACAACCCGCGCGGCAAGACGGTCGCGATGTTGGGACTGACGTTCAAGCCCAATACCGACGACATGCGCGACGCGCCGAGCCTGGCGATCGCCACCGCGCTGGCCGATGCGGGTGTCACGGTGCGCGCGTTCGATCCAGAAGGCATGGAGGCGGCCAAGGCGATGATGCCCGACCTGACCTATTGCGCGGACGCCTATGAGGCCGCGACGGGTGCGGACGCGGTGGTGATCGTGACCGAATGGGACGCGATCCGCGCCCTTGACCTGACGCGGCTGGGCGGCGTGATGGCGGAGCGCGTGCTGGTCGACCTGCGCAACGTGTATCGCCGTGCGGAGGTGGAGCGCGCGGGCTTCGCCTATACCGCGGTCGGGCGCTGATCCTCGGCGATCGCGTCCGCCAACCAGGCGGGCACCAGCGCATCGCCAAGCGCATCCATGCGGCGGTGCTCGACCGTCAGGGCAAGGTCCGGGTAGGCGGCGCGGGTCCGGGCGGTGGGTTCGGTCAGCGGCGCGACGATCAGGCGGCGGTTGACCTTGGATCGGTGATGCATCCGCGCGGTGTTCTCCTGCCCGACATAGCAGCCCTTGGTGAAGCTGACGCCGTTCAGTTCGCGGGCGTTGCATTCGAGCCATAGGGTCTCGCCCGAGCCGAGTTCCCCGACGCCCTCGGTCACCCCCAACGCCAGCCGGTGCGCGCGCCACCCGGTCGCGGGCAGGCCCGGTTCGCCAAGCCAGCGACGGCCAAGAGCGCCCAGCCGCGGGTCGGCCAAGCCCTGGGGCTTGCCTAGTGCCCAGTGGACCGCCGCCGCGACGGGCTCGATCGTGATCGCACGGCGCAGGCGGTACATCGACAGTCGCCGCGCCAGCGAGTCCGCCTGCGCCGCCTCCGCATCAATCAGCACCGCGTCACCATCCGCCCACAGGATGAAATCGAACAGCGCCTTGCCCTGCGGGGTGAGCAGCGCCGCCCAGAGCGGCCGATCGGGTGCGAGCTGGTCGAGATCATGCGTCACCAGCCCCTGCAGGAAGCCGCGGACATCGTCCCCCGCCAGACGGAGCACGGCGCGGTCGGTGAGCTGGGTGGCGTTGGTCATGGGCGAACAGATAGGCGCAGGGCGGCGCGATCCCAAGCTGGCGGGGGAACGGGCGCGCGGCTAGGGTCGGGCATGACCGATCGCCTGACCATCCGCCGCCCCGACGACTGGCATTTGCACCTGCGCGACGGCGACATGCTGCACGCGGTGGCCGGGTATAGCGCGGCGGTGTTCGCGCGTGCGATCATCATGCCCAATCTGACACCACCGGTGACGAGCGTCGCGGCGGCGGTCGCCTATCGCGAGCGGATCATGGCGGCCCTGCCGGAGGGTGTCGACTTCACCCCGCTGATGACCTGTTACCTGACCGATGACGCGGATGCCGCCGAGATCGTGCGCGGGCATGCCGAGGGCGTGTTCACCGCGTGCAAGCTCTATCCCGCGCATGCGACGACCAATTCGGCGCACGGCGTCACCGATCCGCGCACAGTGTGGCCGGTCTTCGAGGCGATGCAGCGCGCTGGCATGCCGTTGCTGCTCCATGGCGAGGTGACCGATCCGGCCGTCGACATCTTCGACCGCGAGGCGGTGTTCGTCGACCGGGTGCTGAGCGGGCTGGTGCGCGACTTCCCCGCGCTCCGCATCGTCATGGAGCATGTGACGACGCGCGAGGGCGTGGACTTCGTCGCCGCCGCCGGACCGCAAGTGGCGGCGACGATCACGCCGCAGCACCTGCACCTCGATCGCAACGCGCTGTTCGCGGGCGGCTTGCGGCCGCATGCCTACTGCCTGCCGGTGCTCAAGCGCGCGCATCACCGCGATGCGGTGCGCAGGGCGGCGGTGTCGGGCTCGCCGAAGTTCTTCCTGGGCACCGACAGCGCGCCGCATGCGGTGGGGGCCAAGGAGTCGGGCTGCGGGTGCGCAGGCATCTTCAACGCGCCCTTCGCGCTCGAAAGCTATGCCGCGGTGTTCGACGAAGAGGGCGCGCTCGACCGGCTGGAGGGCTTCGCCAGCGAGCATGGCGCGCGCTTCTATGGGTTGCCGCTGAACGCGGGAACGGTGACGCTGGTGCGCGGCGGGGTCCAGGTGCCTGAGCGGATCGCGGGGGTGGTGCCGTTTCATGCGGGCGAGGTGCTGGGGTGGCGGGTGGAGGGGTGAAGCTGACGCACCTCAATCTTGCAGGAGACTGCGATGAGATTGCAGCAATCGGGGATGTCGAACGCGAGTTCGATATTTCCCTCGACGTCAGTGGCGCTGAAGGTTGGTTCACTGTTGGCGACGTCTTCGACGCGCTGCTACTCAGCTTACCCGATTATCTAGCTAAGCAGCCGAGTAGTTGGCATCGCTTCTGCTACGCACTCTGCCTGGTTACCGGCGATGATCCGCTTGCGATTGGTCGTGCCACCAAGTTCATAGATCCTGGGCTGGCATGGGACGACGTGGTGAAGGGCGTCACGCGGCTGATGAAGGGTAAGGCTTGACGCGGGAGTAAATCCCGCGTCGTCGGACGGGTTCGGCTGGGCCGACCCGCCGGCCGGGCTTGCGCTGATCGGGCCGGCTGCGCCGGCCGGCGCTGCGCCCTAGAAAGGCATCCACTTGTTCTTGTGGCTGAACTTCATGTAGCCGACGTTGACGCCGGCGCGCCAGCCGACGCCCAACCGGATCGGGATCAGGACGACGTTGCCGCTGCGCAGATACGTCGCCGCGAAACCACCGACCGCATAGAGCCGCCCTTCCGCCCCGGGGAAGCGCTTGAACAGGTCCTCGGTGTCGTAGAGGTTATAGACCAGCACGAACACCTTGTCCGCGTCACCGCCGAAATCGAAGCCGACGGAGGGCCCCGTCCAATAGACCGGCTGCTGCCCTTCCACCTTGTGCGTCATCACGCCCGAACCATAGCGCAGGCCGACGACGAACGCGCCCGACGCCTCGCGCCCGGCGATATAGGCGTTGGGGCGACCCTGGCTCTTCAGGACACTCTCGAGCATGCCGGCGAGCCCTTCGGCCCCCTTGCCGAACACGCCTTCGCCCGCGGCGAGCAGGTCTTCGCGCGCATAGGTTTCCGACGCCTCGGTCGTCTGCGTCGCGCGCACGCTGGTATCCGGCACCGCGGCGGCGGCGGGGGGCAGGGCCTGTTCACCCGCATCCACGGCCTCGTCGCGCGGCATCGGGGCGGGGGTGCGCACGGGTGCCGGGGCGGCGCGCGACAGATCGCCGTCGATCGCCTGGTTGGGATCGATCGTGCGCACCTGCGCCGCCGCCGGAGCCGTGATAGCACCCGGTCCAGCCCCAAGCGCCACCAGCGCCAACGCCGTCATCCACCGCATCATCTGCCTCCCCGGACCATCACGACGCCACCTTAACCAAGACCGGTGTGTCCGCACAATGAACGACATGGACGGCATGGATGATGGCAGCCGCGACACCCGTTGATCCCGCGCGCCGTGCTGTCTATAGCGCGAAGCCTGCCGCATCCGGAGACGTGGGTGAGTGGCTGAAACCAACGCTTTGCTAAAGCGTCGTACGGGAAACCGTACCGAGGGTTCGAATCCCTCCGTCTCCGCCAGCAGCGCTTCCCAGGGCGTCCAGCACCGTCTGTAGACGTCCAGTTTCGCCTAGTTTTCGGCCGTTTCTTGTCTATGTTGGGCGCCATGCCGTCCAGTCGCGTCCCGTCCAAGCCAGCCCAAGCAGGGGGCACATCGGGGGCACCTTCCAGGACGAAGTGGGGGCACCGTTGCTGACCGATCCCGCGGTGCGCAAGGCGGTGCCCGGCGAGAAGGCGTACAAGCTCGCCGACGCCGGCGGCCTCTATCTCTTCGTAATGCCGAGCGGCGGCCGCAGCTGGCGCTACAAGTACCGCTTCGCCGGCAAGGAGCAGCGACTCGTCTTCGGCACCTACCCGGACGTGACGCTGAAGAAGGCGCGCGAGATGCGCGACGAGGCGAAGGCCGCGCTCAAGGCCGGCAAGAATCCCGCACTCGCCGCCAAGCGCGCGAAGCTCGCCCGGCAGGTTGGCCATGACGACACCTTCGAGCGGTTCGCGCGCGCCTGGCACGAGAGCCAGAAAGCGCTCTGGAAGCCGGTGCACGCCAACGACGTGATCACCTCGATGGAGGCCGACCTGTTCCCGGTGATCGGCGCCCACCCGATCGGCGACATCGACGAGGTGCTGCTGCTCTCCGCACTGCGCCGGGTGGAGGCCCGGGGAGCCCTGGAGACCTCGCACCGGCTCCGGCAGCGCGCTGACCGCGTCTTCCAGCACGCCGCCGCCGAGGGCATGCCCAACCGCAACCCGGCCGCCAACGTGAAGAAGGCGCTGAAGCCAGTGCCGCCGAAGCGGCGATGGCCAGCACTCACCGACCTCGACCAGATCCGCGCCCTGCTCCGGGCCAGCGACCTCGCCGGAGCGATGCCCGCGACGCGGTGCGCGTCACGCTTCCTCGCGCTGACCGCTCAGCGGCCCGGCATGGTGCGCAACGCCGCCTGGGCGCAGTTCGAGAACATCGACTGGGACGATCCGGAGTGTGACGTCTCGCAGGCCGTCTGGCGCGTGCCCGCCGACCGCATGAAGCAGGAGCTCCAGCTGCGCGAGGACGAGGCGTTCGAGCACCGCGTGCCGCTCGCCCGAGCCGCCGTGGACGTCCTGCGCGCGATCAGACCGCTCACTGGTCGCGGGCCGCTGCCCTTCTGCACCTCGGGAAACCGCAACGAGCCGATCTCGGAGAACGCGATCGGCTACCTCTACAACCGCGAGGGGTGGAAGGGCCGCCACGTGCCGCACGGCTGGCGCAGCTCGTTCAGTACGAGCATGAACGCCCGCGTCGAGCGGCTCCACCCCGGTGCCGACCGGCTGCTCATCGACCGGCTCGTGATCGACCTGATGCTGGCCCACACACCCGTCGGCATGTCCGCCGCGGAGCTGCGGTACAACCGCCACGCCTACATGGAACGCCGGCGCGAGCTTGCGGAGGAGTGGGCGGCCCTAGTCCTGGAGGGTGCCGCGCCGGCCAACTCACTGGTCCAGGGTCCGCGGCGCCGGTCGGCCTAAGGACGGCGGCGGTTCCTAGATAGCGATCGAAGTGCATCGTCGCTCACGTGGCGATACTCACGGGTCCGGCGCTACTCACGGCTAGGCCGCCGACAAGGGCGCGTCCTTGTCAACCCCATCGTGCCGCTGGCGATCGTTGATCTCGGCGAAGACGGGAAGCTGCTGCTCGGCTATTTCCACCAGCCTGCTCACGGACTCAGCCGGTGCCTCGAAGCCCGACCTGTCCACGAACTGATAGTGCCGGACGTACGCCGAATAGAGATGGTGCGCGCACATCCTGCGCGCCAGCTCGGTGGCATGCGGAAGGGAGAGCGCCCAGATGAACTCCCATGGCCGATGCACCTGCGTCCAGTCAGGAGCCTCCTTGCACTTTCGCTTAGGACTGCCAGACTCATGGCTGCCCTTCCGCGAGGATAGGTTCCGGGTCTCGCCCAGTCGGAACAGGGTGGTCTTGGTGACGCTCTGCAGCAGGTACAGCCCGCCGGACTGGTAGGCGCTCAGATGAGCCAGATCGCGGCGGTTCAGTAAGATCATGTCCATTGTGGCCGCAGACTACGGACGAGGCGAGCTAATGGGAACTGCTCGTGCGCGTGCGCCCAAGTGGCGGAAGCACGTGCGAACCCTGCGGTTGCACGGAGGGCGCCACTCAGCCGCGCGACGAGATCCAGTCCGCAACCTCCGTCTCCCGCCAAGCGGCGATGTTGCCGTCGAGGTCAACCTGCCGCGGGAACTCGCCGCGGCTCATGCGGGCGTAGATGGTGCTCCGGGCGAGTCCGGTGCGCGCCCTGACCTCGGGCAGTCTGAGAAATGCCTCCGGCATCGGGGACGGTGTGGCCCCCGCGTCGCCGTCCGCGTCCGCCGTCCGCGAGCGTTCGCGGGGGCTTCGCCATCCCCGCGGGACGACGTCGGCGCAGCTGCGCTCAAGCAGCTCGCGCCACTGATCCTCGTCGACGAACACCCAGTGGGTCAGTCGCGCGCCAGTGTCCCACGGCGCGTCGAGCGCGAGCGCGGAGTGGAGGAATCGCGGAGCATGGTCGTCCAGCTCCCACAGCTCACAGCCGAGCGGAACGGGCACGCCGCCGCCGAACGGCCGGGCGAACGTCTGGACCATGCCGTCGGCGAAGATCCGGCCGAACAGGCGGACGGCGCCGAGCACGCGGCCACGGTCGCCGTCGGCCGCCTCCTCCCCGCCGGACAGCGCCGCGAAGACGTCGTTCTCGTCCATGCCCCAGTGGAGGAGGCAATACTCGGTGAACGCGCGCGCCAGCGATGCCCTGCCGGGCCTCCCTCAGGGCGAGCAGGTGCTCGCCGTCCAGTATCAGGCGCGCACGCCCGCTCCCGGAGCCTGGTGGCACCGCCGAGCAGGCGTTCCTGATCCGCACGAGCCGGTGCACGTCCTGGCTCCATCGACCGGACGGCGGCATGCGGAGCGCCGCGGCCAGGGACGCGATCTCGCCTACCAGCCACTGGTCCCGAATTCTCAGCGAGACTTCGACCTTGGTGAATAGCGAGGAGAGCCAGTTGCACGATCCCACCACCGCCTCGTATCTGCCGCCGGGGCCGGAATCCGCGATCAGCAGCTTCGCGTGGGATCCCGTCTCGGCTTCACCCAGGATCAGGCGCGGCCGGAGCTCCCTGGGCACTTCCTCAACAACCGCGAGCGCCTTGCCGAGATTGCGCCTCGCCTTCTCGTCCAGACCTTCCTGTCGCAGCCCCCAGAGAAGGTCGACGCGCACCCCGTCCCGTGCGGCCTGGACGAAGTGCGGGAGCAGCCCCCGGATGCCGTTCTCGGTCAGAAAGCACGTGTGGAGCACGAACGTGGACCTGGCTCGACCCAGCATCTGGACGAGCTCCTCGCGATGCTCGGTGCCGCCCACGATGACGTCGCCTTCCTCGATCGTGACGGGGCCGAACGCCCGACCGGCGACGATAGGCTCCTGCCGGGGCCCCGACTCCTCCTCACGCCGGCCGTCGGAACCCACCTCGTCGAGGACAGCCTCGCGCAACTCGGGACTCGCGTAGGCGGGCAGCCCGGCGATCTCGCCGCCGGTCACGGCGAGCTGCACGTGGAACTCCTGCGAGGTGACCCGGTAGTCGATCCACTGCTCGAAGACCTCGTTCGCGCGCACGTCGAGGCGGTCGAGGCAGGACTGGGGATCAACCGTGAGCTTGAAGGCGCGCGGATCGATGACAAGCGAGCCCTGTGGGATCCGTTCGCGGTGCACGACGGTCACGTCCTCGGGCACGATGAACTCGTTGCTGAGCCGGTCCATCAGGAGCGTCATGCCACGACGGCGGATGCGTGTGTCTGGCGGGAGAGACTTGGTCTTCAGCATCCTGCGCCCGAGATCGGTCGCTTCGAACAGGAGCTGGTCCGCGCCGCCGGTCACGTGTACCCAGCCTGTCTCCATCAGGCTGATCAGCGCCTCCACGACGAGACGCGGCGGCAGGCCGGCCTCGCGTGCAAGCGCATCCGATGGGCGTTTGCCTTCGGAAAGCCGCCAGAGCAGCATGTGCTCCAGCGGGGTCCAGGAGCGGCCCTGCTTCACCTGGTAGGCGAAGGCGACCCTGAACACGGGCAGGTAGGCGACCACGCTCATGTCCGCGGCCTCCCTCGGATGTCGAGTGGGATGCGGCGCGCCTTGCCCGCGTCCTCGAGCTGGGCGAACTCATCGAGGAATTGGTGAAGGTGCCAGAGCGGATCCTCCGGATCGGGTGGGCTGCCCGGCTCGAACCGGTTCTCCAGGAACGCCCAGCTGCCGACCACCACCAGCTTGTGCCGCGCACGGCTGAGCATCACGTTCAGGCGATGGCTCTGCGCGACGATGCCGGTGCCGCGGCCGCGGGGTGCGTCGTTGTTGCGGACGAGCGAGGCGAGCACCACGTCAGCCTCGCCACCCTGGAACGAGTCCACCGTCATGCCGAGGTCGCTCTCCTTCAGCGCGAACTCCGGCGCGTCGAGGTTGGCCAGTCTCCCGTCGGCGATCCGTTCGCGCAGGGTGTCGACGAGGAGTCGCCGCTGCGCGTGGTAGGGCGTCAGCACCTGGAGTTCGCAGCGGACGCCGGGCCGCGCCCGCAGGTCGCCGAGCGCCAGGCAGAGCGCCTCCATCTCCGCCGGGTTGCTGTAGCGGCGATGGCCGTCCGCGCCGCCTCGTTCGCCGGTCGCCCCCTTCTCCGCCTGCACCCAGGGCAGGTCCAGGAACACGATGCGCTCGGGACCGAGCCAGTCGAGCGGCTGGAAAGGCGGATCCTCGGCCAGGAACTCCTCCGCCCGCTTCCCGTCGGTCTGCAGGTGTCCCCCGTAGAAGCAGCGCGAGACGAGCTCGGCGATGTGGGGGTGCATGCGGTGCTGGGTGTCCAGGCGCCTGGCGAGGGTCACGCCGCCCCGGTCGCTCTCCGCGCAGCGGCGGAACAGTTCCGCGAAGAACCGGACCATCGAGCGCCAGAGCGCGCAGTCGGCGCGGAACGCCGCCGCGTCCTCGCTGGCGATCGAGCGGTCGACGAGGCCAGGCGCGAACCGGCCTCCGCCGGTCAGGGCGGTCCGGACCCGCGCTGGGTCGCCAAGAAGATCCTCGAGTGCCTCGAAGTTGAAGGGAGGGAGCTGCTCCTGGTCG
>DASVUT010000495.1:0-1711 GCA_036386955.1 Sphingomonas sp.
GGACGGCGATGAGGTAGATCAGCACCCCGACGCCTGCCTTGGCGATGATGTCCGCAATCGTGTAGCCGACCTGCAGGATCGTCTCGGTGCTGCCGCCCGACAGCGAGGTATAGGGCACCATATATACGATCGGATAGAAGCCCCATGAGGCGAAGGTCAGCAGCCGGGCGACGCGGATCAGCCCGCGCGCGCTTTCAGGCTGACGTTCGATCGCCTCGCCGAGTCCCTTGAACAGCTCCCAAACGATGTAAACGAACGGAACCGTCGACAGCGTGCCCCACAGCGCCCGCGTACCGTTGTCGCTGGCGATCTCGCCCGGATAGCCGAGAACGATCATCAACGCGGCGGCGAACCCCAGCTTGGAAGCCTTGGACATCGTCTCGGCCGGCGAGAGACGCATCACTAGCACGAGTTCGATCAACAGCAGCGGCACCGTCAGCAGCCAGTCGACGTAACGATACGCGTCGTTGAAGGCCATGCCGGTGACTTCGATCGTGCCGTTGGTCACACTATAGGTCGCGGTCCAGCTCTCGAAGATGCGCCAGTAATGATAGGCGGCAATCGCGGTTACGAGACCCGAGATGGTCAGCGCGGTCTTGTAAGCATAGCCGACCTCGATCGACCCAGCCACAGGAACAATGTGGCCGCCGCCATGGTCGCGAAGGTGAACGAGAACGCATTGTAGATGAAGAAATATTGTCCGACGGTCACGGTTTCCATGACACTCTCCCAGCCAGTGTTCGCAGTGGTGGGGTGGTAAGAGCATCAGGCATGCGCGGCGATACGGACCTTAGCCCGTATCGACCCCGGCGCTGGAGCGGGCGTCCGAGGGGCGATGGCGGTGGTGCACCATGGTCGCAAACCGCTCTAAAGCCCGGCCTCGACCGCGATACGGACCGCCGTGGCGATGCTCGGTGCCTCCAGTTTCGCGAACAGCAGCGTGCGATGCATCTTCACCGTCTTCTCACTCAGGTGAAGGTCGTAGCTGATCCGTTTGGAACTATGTCCCGCTGCGATCTCGGCCAGGATCTGGCGTTGCCGCGGGGACAGGCGGCCGACCTTCGTCAACGCCGCCTGATGCCGATCGGGCGGCGTACCCGTCGGCCGATCGGGCATCTCGCACTGCGTCCCCATGTAATAGGCCAGCGCGCCGTCGGTATCGAAGATCGGGGCGACGAGGACAGCGTTGCGGAACCGCGATCCGTCGCGCCGGTAGTTCAGGATTTCGACCAGTACCGATCGCCGATCGCGCGTGCCGCCACGGATTGCATCGGTCAGCGAAGGTTCCGTGTCCGGCCCGGCCAGAAACCGACAGTTACGCCCGATCACGTCCGCCGCGCCGTAGCGGGTCAGTTCGTAGAACGCGTGATTGGCAGCGACGATCGGATTGTCGGGCAGCCGCGGATTGCTAATGACGGTCGCGATCGGACTGTACTGAATACCGAAATCCGCGGGGATCCGGCCCGAGAGGCGGCGTGGCATGGAACCTCCTGACCAACGGTGTTGCTATGCTGCGGTCAGCTAACCTCATCGCCGGCGATCGTCCCGCCCAAACCGTTCGATTGTTGCTCTAAGCGAAAGGGCGGCACCATCGCTGGTGCCGCCCCTTGTCTGCTGGCCCGCTTGGGCAAAGCCCAAGCGCGCCGGTCGGAGCGTCGCTCCGCCGGCCGGCGTGCGCGGATGGAGCCTCGGGCTCCATCCGCTGCCGCTT
>DASVUT010000496.1:0-3607 GCA_036386955.1 Sphingomonas sp.
CCAGCACGACGGGATCGCCGCTGCCCCGTTCCAGGACATGCAGCGCGACCCCATCCACGTCCAGGACGCGGCCGACCGGGGGGTAGCGACGCTCGGCCCGCGCGGCGGAAATCCGGTTGAGGATCGCGGCACCGGCCAGCGCGGCGATCGTCGCCTGCAAGCCGCGGCTGTTCAGAACCGATGTCGACTTGCTCATGCGTGGATTCCTTGGATGTCGTGCGTTTTCGCGACAACGGCGATGCCCCACGATTGTGTCCCGATCGCGCGCACTGTGTTGGGCGGCGAGGCGATCGGGAACCGACGGTGGAACCCAAGGGTTAGACGATCGGGCGGGTTTTTGAGGGAGTTACCTCCATGTCGACTTTCGATTACCTTGCCTCGCAGAACCTGATGATCCTGGTGACGGGCGCGATCGTCCTAGCCATCGCGCTCGCGTGGTTCCTACGGAAGCGGTCGAACCGGCATCCGCTCGAAGGGCGTCAGGAGCGCAATATCGGCGCCGATCTCGACGCGGGCCGCAAGGCGCCGGATCACTCGCCCCGGGTCTAAGCCATCACGTCGAGCTAAGGGGCGCCCTCAGGCACCGCGGACGCGCACGAGCAGCTGTTCGACATGCGCGATCGGCGTGTCGGGCAGGATGCCGTGGCCCAGGTTGAAGACGTGCGGCCGGTCGGCAAAGGCGCTCAGCACGCGGTCGATCGCGGCGTCCAGTTCGCTGCCGCCGGCGATCAGCGCGAGCGGATCGAGATTCCCCTGCACCGGTAGGCCGGCGGGCAGGACCGCGTTCGCCCATGCCGGATCGACCGTTTCGTCCAGCCCGATCGCATCTGCGCCGATCCCTTGCGCATAAGCGATCAGCTTGCCGCCCGCGCCCTTGGGAAACCCGATCACGGGCGTGGTCGGATGGCGCTCGTGCAGCGCGGCAACGATCCGGGCGTTGGGTTCGATCACCCAGCGTTCGAACTGCGCGGGCGACAGGCTGCCGGCCCAGCTGTCGAACAACTGCACAGCCATGACCCCACACGCGATCTGACGCGACAGATACTCGACCGTCAGATCGACGATGGCGTCGATGATGTGCGCGAAGGCCTGCGCGTCGCGATAGGCGAAGCGGCGCGTTTCGTGCTGATCGCGGCTGCCTTGCCCAGCGACCATATAGGTCGCCACGGTCCAGGGAGAGCCCGCGAAGCCGAGGAACGTCGTCTTGGGCGATAGCGCGGCGGCGACGCGGCGGACGGTTGCGTACACGGGTTCGAGCCGCTCGGGCACGCGCGCCAGGCTGTCCAGCGCGTGATCGACCAGAGCCGGTTCGAGCCGGGGGCCTTCGCCAGCCCCAAAGCTCAGATCCTGCCCCAGCGCCCATGGCACCATCAGGATATCGGAAAACAGGATCGCACCATCGAACCCGAATCGCCGGATCGGCTGCAGCGTCACCTCCGCCGCCGCTTCGGGGTCGGTCGCGAGCGCCAGAAAGCCGCCTTTTTCCGTCCTCAGCGCGCGATATTCGGGCAGGTAGCGGCCGGCCTGGCGCATCAGCCACACAGGCGGCACCTCGGCGCGCGCACCGCGCAGAACGTCGAGCAGCGGAGTCACGCCCAGGTCGCTACGGGCGGCAGGCTCATCAGGATCGCATCGATATTGCCGCCGGTTTTCAGACCGAACGACGTGCCCCGGTCATAGACCAGGTTGAACTCGGCATAACGGCCGCGCCACGCGAGCATCTGCGCAACGTCGGCATCGCTGAAGGGCTCGTTCATGCGCCGCCGCACGATGCGCGGATACGCCTCCACGAACGCCCGCCCCACATCCTGCGTCAACGCGAAGTTGTTGGCGAAGTCGCCCTCCAGATGGTCGTAGAATATGCCGCCGACGCCGCGATGCACCTGACGGTGGGGGATGTAGAAATACTCGTCCGCCCACGCCTTGAACCGCGGGTAATAATCCGGATCGTACCGGTCGCATGCCGCCTGCAGCGTGGCGTGGAAATCGGCGGTATCCTCCTCGCGCGGCAGCGGGGGGTTGAGGTCGGCGCCACCGCCGAACCAGCGCTTGGTCGTGACCAGGAACCGGCAGTTCATGTGCACGGCGGGCACTTGCGGATTGGCCATGTGCGCGACCAGGCTGATGCCGGTGGCGAAGAATTTGGGGTCTTCGCCCGCGCCATGAATGGACTTGGCGAAGTCGCCCTCGAAACTACCTCCGACGGTCGAAACATTGACCCCGACCTTTTCGAAGACCTTGCCCTTCATAACCCCGCGCACGCCGCCACCGCCGTGTTCGCCGGACGGATCGACCCGGTCCCAGGGTGTATAGGCGAACGCCGCGTCGGACCCGCTTTCGCGTTCGATGCTCATGAATTCGGCGCAGATGAGGTCGCGCAGCTGCTCGAACCACGCCCGCGCAGTGGCTTGTTCGGCATCCAGGGGCAGCGTGGTCATGCGGAGAACAACTTTCGGATGCTGTCGGGGGCACGCGCCAGCAGGTCAGCCGCGAGTGTCGCGGGATCGTTGCCCGATCCGGCCACGTGCGCGCTGCCGTCTTCGGCGAACAGTTCGGCCCGGATCACGCCGTCCTCGCTCGCGAGAGCCGCGACGGGCGAGTGGCAGCCGGCGTGGAGCGCCGCGAGCAGGGCGCGCTCGGCCAGCACGCTGCGATGGGTCGACGGATGATCGAGCGGCGTCAGCAGCGCGCGGGTGTCGCCATCGTCGGTCCGCGTCTCGATGCCGACCGCACCCTGGGCGGGGGCGGGGAGCATGATGTTGAGCGGGATGGCGACGCCGACATCGGGACGGCCGAGCCTTGCCAGACCGGCCGCCGCGAGCAGCGTCGCGTTAGCTTCACCGGCGGTCAGCTTGGCGAGCCGCGTGTCGACATTGCCGCGAAACGAGATGATGTTCAGATCGGGCCGCATGCGCAGCAATTGCGCGCGGCGGCGCGGCGAGCTGGTACCGACCGTCGCACCATGCGGCAGATCGGCAATCGAGGCCGCCCCGATCAGGCGATCGCGCACATCGGCGCGGGGCAGGATCGCCGCAATGGTGATCGCCGCCGGCCGGTGCGTTTCGACGTCCTTCATCGAATGGACCGCGCAATCAATCTCGTTGCTCAGGAGCGCGCGGTCGAGTTCCTTGGTCCACAGCGCCTTGCCGCCGATTTCGGCGAGGGGGCGGTCCTGCACGACGTCGCCCGTCGTCTTGATGATGACGATTTCGACGTCGATCCCGTGCGCCAAGATCAGCGCGTCGCGGACCATGTTCGCCTGCACCAGCGCCAGCGGAGAGCCGCGCGTACCGAGCCGAATGTGGGTCACCACGCGGCCGCGGCGTCGCATCGCCGCGCGGCGACCCATTGATGACACGGCATTTCAGCGCTCTCCCCGTTCCCGGACGCAGGGTTATGGTCGGGGAAACCGACTGTCAAATGCGTTGGACAAACATCGTGCCATGTCGGGCTTGGCTTCGACGCGCGATCCTGCCTATGTTCGCCCGTGCCCAGCGTTCATGCCCTAGCCAACCCCGCCCGTTTCCTGACGATCGCACGACCGCTGACCCCGGTGCTGCTTTGGGCGGGCGCGGTGCTGATCGCGATCGGGGCGTGGGCGGGGCTG
>DASVUT010000497.1:0-14017 GCA_036386955.1 Sphingomonas sp.
TGAGCGCATGGATCGGCGCATTGGTCTTGATCGATCCCGAGAACACCAGGCCGGTCAGGATGCGGCCGAGGAAGTTATCGCGATCGAGCAGCGTGACCAGGAACTTGAACGGCCCATCGGGGTCGGCGGAGGGCGGCGGCACGTGACGCACGATGGTTTCGAACATCGGCGCCAGCGTCCCTTCGCGCGCGTCCATGTCCTCGCTGGCATAGCCGTTGCGCCCCGATGCGTAGAGCACGGGGAAGTCGAGCTGTTCGTCCGATGCCTCGAGCGTCACGAACAGGTCGAACACCTCGTCCAGCACTTCCTGGATGCGCGCGTCCGACCGGTCGACCTTGTTGACGACGACGATCGGGCGCAGGCCCAGCGCCAGCGCCTTGCCGGTCACGAACTTGGTCTGCGGCATCGCGCCTTCGGCCGAATCGACCAGCAGGATGACGCCGTCGACCATCGACAGGATCCGCTCCACCTCGCCGCCGAAATCGGCGTGGCCGGGGGTATCGACGATGTTGATCCGCGTCGCCTCGCCCCCGCCCGGCGGCGTCCATTCGACGCTCGTGCACTTGGCCAGGATGGTGATCCCGCGCTCTTTTTCGAGGTCGTTCGAATCCATCGCGCGCTCTTCGACGCGCTGGTTGTCGCGGAACGTGCCCGATTGGCGAAACAGCTGGTCGACCAGCGTCGTCTTGCCGTGATCGACGTGCGCGATGATGGCCACATTGCGGAGGCTCATGGGAAATCCTGATATGTTGGAAGCGAGGTTGCGGCGCGCATAGCCGAAAGGCGCGCCCGCGGGAAGGGTGTGGCTTAGCGCACGCTCATGTCGCTTGGCTGGAGCGTCTCGTATGGTCCGCGCGCAAGGTGTAGTGAGCGCATAATACAGTTGAACGCGCGAGCGTTCACGCTAACAATCCTCGGGAAGACTTCGGAGGGTATCATGGCAACGCAAACGGCGACGATCGAGAAGGACCTGGTGCTCACCCCGCCCGATCCCGTGCCCACGGTGTCGGTCGCCAAGGCATCGGGGCTGGTGCCCGTGGATGAGGGCACGCGGTCCAAGCTCGACGAGAAGGTCGAGGGCTTCGTCGCCGAACTCGTCGCGCAGGACGTGAACTCTCCCGAATTCGGCCGCCGCGTCGATGCGCTGACGTCGATGGGGCAGAAGGAAATCCGCGACGCCGCGGGCCAGTCCAACCGCTTCCTCGATCGCCCGGTCAAGGCCATGGACCAGGAAGGCGGCGTCGGATCGGAACTGGCGCAGCTGCGCCGCGTCATCGAGGATCTCGATCCGGGCCGTCAGGGCAATCTCAGCGCGCCCAAGAAGCTGTTCGGGATGATCCCGTTCGGCAGCAAGATGCGCAACTATTTCGACCAGTATAAGTCGTCGCAGACGCATATCGCCGGCATCCTGAAGGGGCTCGCATCGGGCCGTGACGAGCTGCTGATGGACAATGCCGCGATCGATACCGAGCGCGCGAATCTGTGGGCGTCGATGGGCCGGCTGGAACAGATGATCCACCTGTCCAAGGCGATGGATGCCAAGCTGGAAGAAACCGCCAACGAACTCGACCATAGCGACCCCGCCAAGGCCAAGGCGATCCGCGAAACCGCCTTGTTCTACACGCGCCAGCGCACGCAGGATCTGCTGACGCAGATGGCGGTGACGGTGCAGGGCTATCTGGCGCTCGATCTGGTCAAGAAGAACAATGTCGAGCTGGTGAAGGGCGTCGACCGCGCATCGACCACGACGGTCGCGGCACTGCGCACCGCCGTCACCGTGGCGCAGGCGCTGGCCAACCAGAAGCTGGTGCTCGATCAGATCACCGCGCTGAACACGACCACCGCCAACATCATCGATTCGACCGGCAAGCTGCTGAAATCGCAGACCGCGACGATCCATGAACAGGCGGCCGCGTCGACGATCCCGCTCGAAACGCTGCAGCGGGCGTTCCAGAGCATCTATGACACGATGGACGCGATCGACACCTTCAAGCTGAAGGCGCTCGATTCGATGAAGACCACCGTCACCGCGCTCGGCACCGAGGTCGAGAAGTCGAAGGGCTATATCGCCCGTGCCGAAGGCGCGCAGCAGGGCGGCAAGCTGTCGGGCCCTGCGTCGCAGTTCAAGCTGGAGGCGCTGTAATCGCCATGTCCCCCCGATCGAGCGAGGTGGATGCGATCGTCGCGCGCGCGAAGGAGACCAGCGACCGCGTGATGGCCGATTATCGCGGCCAGGTTCGCGGCCACACCAAGCGGCTGCGGCGCAAGGCGACATCGGTCGGCACGCGCATCGCGCTGATCGCGGCGGCCGACGCAATCATCCTGATCGCGGCGATGGTGATCGGGTTCGTGGTGCCGATCGGGCTGTTCGGGTTCCTGGCGGTCATGCTGCTGATGCTGGCGGTGACGCTGGGGATCGCGATGGCGCCGGTAGCCAAGCCGCCGACCGAGGCCAAGCTGCGCGAAGTCGATCTGCGCGCGCTACCGGCGCAGACCGAACGCTGGCTGGAGGCGCAACGGCCCCAGCTTCCCGCCCCAGCCGCGCGGCTGATCGACCGGATCACGCAGCGTCTGGAGATGCTGTCGCCGCAATTGGCACAGGTCGAGCCGGGCACGGAAGCCGAGTTCGAAGTGCGCAAGCTCGTCGGCGAACAGCTTCCCGCCTTCGTCAAGGATTACGCCAAGGTCCCCCCGACGCTGCGCGGTGTCGAGCGCAACGGCCGCACGCCGGATGGCGAGCTGGTCGGCGGGCTGCAGCTCATCGAGCGCGAGATCGCGGACATGACGGCGCGGCTGGCGCAGGGCGATCTCGATCAGCTCCAGACGCGCGGCCGATATCTGGAGATGAAGTACAAGGACGAGCATTCGGCGGATTAGCCGGCGCGGCGATCGCGCGGCGGATCAAGCGTTGCGATGTCAAAGGCAATCGTCAGGGCAAGACGTCCAACAGGACATGGCTCGGCGCGAAAGACGTGGTTCGCGGCGGCGACGTCCATTCGGGAGATGTTGACCGACGCAAGCGGTCGTCGGTGATCACGGCATCGTGCGTCAGTCCGCCTTGAGGGCGGCAAGCTCGTTTCCGCTCGGATCGCGGAAGTGGAAGCGTCGACCACCTGGAAAGGCGAAGATCGGCTTGGTGATGATTCCACCCGCCCTGCCTACTGCTTCGACGGACGCTTCCAGATCATCGACGGCAATGACGGCCAGGGGCGCGACCGTGGTCTCGCTAGCGTCCGCTTGCAAGCCGATGTCCACGGCACCCGTCACCGTGCAGGAATAGCTTGGGCCAAAGTCGGTAAAGGCGAGGCCGAACGCATCGGTATAGAAGGAGCGAGCCGAAGCCAGATCGGATGCCGGCAGTTCAACGAAGCAGATCTGAGACATTATTTGCTCTCCAGAGGTCTTTTGCGCGGCTTCCTGGTCGTGGGCTTCAGACCCGCTGCACTGCGCGCTATCCACGATCGCAGGCCGTCGGGATCGGACAGCATCGCGTCGGAAAGCAGGATATAAGTCTTGCTCGGCGGATCGTCCGGTTCGTACCGTAGCGGCTTCACGTCGGGCACCTCGCTCAACGCTGCGTGATCCGCGCCGGTCACCTTGAGCGCGAGCCCCACATTTGAGAGTGAAGCGAACGCCTGTCCGGCGGCATAGCCCATGATCCCGCCGAACATCGGGCGGAACCCCAGTTCAAGGTCGGGTGGGCTCGCCGCCGCCATGACGGCCTGCAATTCCTTGGGATCGTACTTCACTCCGCGCCTCACCATGGTTTAATCGGTCCTATGCCTACACGCAGGCTCCTGCCACCATGGTGTCAGCATGACGCCCCGCGCCGATCGCCTCCTTGCCCTGCTCGAACTGCTCAGAGGCCGTCGGGTCAGCACGGCCGCGAACCTGGCCGCGACGCTCGAAGTTTCGATCCGCACGGTATACCGCGACATCGATGCTCTGGTCGCAACCGGCGTTCCGGTGCGCGGCGAAGCAGGCATGGGCTACATGCTGGAAGCCGGGTACCACCTCCCCCCGCTCAACCTTACGGCCGAAGAAGCGGAAGTGTTGGCGCTCGGTGCGCGGGTGCTCGCCGCCTGGAGCGACGGGGCTGTCGCCGGGCAAGCCGCCGCGGCGCTGGCGAAAATCAGAGCCGTCCTATCCGCGTCGGGTCAGACGGGGGTCGATCAGGACATATTCTGGGCACCGCAATGGGTGGAACGCCATGCGCCCAAGGTCGATCCGCTCGAGTTGAAGCGCGCCGCGCAACGTCGGCGCGTGCTGGTGATCGAATATGAGGCGCTGAACGGCGCTCGTTCCACCCGCACCGTGCGCCCGCTCTCCATCAACTTCTTCGGCCCGGTCTGGCTGCTGGCGGCCTGGTGCGAGCTGGCGGAGGACTTCCGGTGTTTCCGGCTCGATCGGATCGGTTCCATGATGCCGACCGGTGCGATCTTTCGCGAGGAGGACGGGAAGCGACTCGCCGATTTCAAGCGGATCAAGCGTGAAGAGGCCCGTCTAGCGGCGGTCGAAAAAGGCGTCGCAACCGAACGGTCGTGACGCCTGCGGAGCGGCGGCGTTCGACCACATTGCCCCGAAGCCCAGGTGCCATCGACCACTTTCGCCCGCGGCACCCCGCCGTTAAACACCACCAGATGCCCCCCATCCGCAACATCGTTATCCTCACCGGCGCCGGCATCTCCGCCGAAAGCGGCGTCGCGACGTTCCGGGGGCCTGGCGGGATGTGGGAGGGGCAGCGGGTCGAGGATGTGTGTACGCCCGAGGCGCTGGCGCGCGATCCGGCGCTGGTGCACCGTTTCTATGACGAACGGCGCGCCGGGCTGGCGCGGGTCGAGCCGAACGCGGCGCACCGGGCGCTGGCGCGGTTGGAGGCGGATTGGCCGGGCAAGCTGTTGACCGTGACGCAGAATGTCGATGACCTGCATGAACGTGGCGGAACGCGGCACCTGATCCATATGCACGGGCGGTTGCTGTCGGCCCTCTGCGCGGCATGTGGGGAGCGGCGGGCGCATGCCGGCGATCTGCCCCCCGGCACGCGCTGCACCGCGTGCGGTTCGGCGGCGCTGCGGCCCGACATCGTGTTCTTCGGCGAGACGCCGCAAGCGATGGAGGCGATCGAGGCGGCGGTGGCGGCGTGCGACCTGTTCGTGTCGATCGGCACCTCGGGCGCGGTCTATCCGGCGGCAGGGTTCGTGCGGCTGGCGCGGGCCGTCGGTGCGGCCACGCTGGAGCTGAACCTGGAGCCGTCGGCGGGCAGCGACTGGTTCGACGAGACCCGGCTGGGCCCGGCCGGCGTGCTGGTGCCGGCGTGGGTGGACGCGGTGATCGCGGGATAGGTGTTCATGCGCCCCCCCGTTCGTGCTGAGCGAACTCGAAGCACATGTCCGCGCAACATCCTCCGCCTTGGCTCACCGCGAACGGAGAGCATTCACTCCACCCAATCCAACCCGATGTCGCGATACACCTCGCGGTCCTCGTCCCAGCCCGGCCGCACCTTCACATGAAGGTACAGGTGCACCGGCCGGTCCATCAGCGTCGATAGCTGCGCCCGCGCGCGCGCGCCGATCTCCTTGATCCGCGTGCCGCCCTTGCCCAGCACGATCGCGCGCTGCGTGGGGCGTTCGACCATGATCTGCTGGTGGATCTCGACCGATCCGTCCTCGCGTTCGGTATAGCGTTCGGTCTCGATCGCCGATGCATAGGGCAGCTCGGCATGAAGCTGGAGATAGAGCTGTTCGCGCGTGATCTCCGCCGCCAGCGTCCGTTCGGGCGCATCGGACACCTGGTCCTCGGGAAAGTGCCACGGGGCCGCCGGCATGGCGCGGGCGAGCGCCTGTTTCAGCTCGGCCACGCCGTCGCCGGTCTGCGCGCTGACGAAGAAGGTCTCGGTGAACGGCGTCAGCGCGTTCAGCCGCTCGGCATGGAGCAGCAGCTTGGGCTTGTCGGCGACGTCGACCTTGTTGAGGATCAGATATTTGGGCTCCGGTCGGCCCTTCAGGCCTTCGGCGATCGCGGTCACCTTGGACCCCAGCCCGCCCTTGGCATCGACGACCAGCGCCAGCACATCGGCCCCTTCGGTCCCGCCCCAGGCGGCGGCGACCATCGCGCGATCGAACCGGCGCGTCGGCTCGAAGATGCCGGGCGTATCGACGAGCAGCAACTGCGTGTCGCCTTCGATGGCGACGCCCATCAACCGGGTGCGCGTCGTCTGCGCCTTGGGGCTGACGATCGCGACCTTTTGCCCGACCAGCGCGTTGACCAGCGTCGATTTGCCCGCATTGGGCGCGCCGACGACCGCGATCAGGCCGCAAGATTGTGTTTGAGTCATCGCCGCCTTCTACGCGACGATGGCCCGCCGCGCTACCGCGACACCTGCTCCAGCAGCGCCTTGGCCGCCGCGGTCTCCGCCTCCTGCTTGCGCGTGCCCGTCGCCGTGGCGGTCAGCTTGCCGATGGTGACCGCCACGGTGAAGCGCGGCGCATGGCCCGGCCCCGCCCGATCGGTGACGGTGTATTCGGGCGCGCGGCGGCCTTGCGCGGCGGCCCATTCCTGCAACTGCGCCTTGGGATGCTGCGGCGCCTTGGCCTCGCGGTGGACGCGGTCGCCCCAGGCCGATCGGATGAAGCGCCGTGCCTCCTCCAGCCCCGCCTCCCGGTACCAAGCCCCGATCAGGGCCTCCAGCGCATCGCCCAGCACATTGTCGCTGTTGGCGGCACCATCGTCGCGCGCCTGCTTCCCCAGCCGCATCCGCGCCGCGACGCCCAGCGCGCGCGCGACATCGGCGCAGGTCGCCCCGCTGACCAGCGCGTGGAACCGCTTGGTCATCTGCCCCTCGGGCTCGTCGGGAAAGGTCTCGAACAGCCATTCGGCGATCACGAGCCCCAGCACGCGGTCGCCCAGGAACTCCAGCCGCTCCCAATTCGCCGCGTCCTGGCTGCCATGCGTCAACGCGCGCGCGAAGGTGGCCGGGTCCGTGGGCGCGCGGCCGAAGGTCGCCGTCAGCCATGCGTCCAGCTCGCTCAGAACCCCTCCCCGATCCGGCTCCAGCGCGCGGCGGTGAACCAGGTCCAAGGCTTGATCCATTCCGCCGACCCATCGGTGGAGAAGAACGATACCACGGCCTTGCCCTCGATATTGGCGAGCGGCACGAACCCCATGCCGTCGGGCGCGGGAAAGCGGCTGTCGGCGGAGCGATCGCGATTGTCGCCCATCAGGAACACATGGCCATCTGGCACGGTATAGACACCCGTATCGTCGGCCTCGGGAATGTCGTCCTGGTCGAGCACGTCGTAGGTGCGCCCGCCGGGCAGCGTTTCGCTGAAGCGCCGATAGCGGCAGACCTGCTGACCCGCGATCACGTCGATGCTCGCCGCACCGCACTTGGTCGCGTCGTAATTGGGCGACAGCGGCAGGACGAGATCACCGACCCGCTGCTTGGGGATCGCGACGCCGTTCAGCACCAGCTGCCCCCGGCGCATCTGCACCGTGTCGCCCGGCAGCCCGATCACGCGCTTGATCACGTCATGGTCGAGCACGACGGGTGCACGGAACACCACAACGTCGCCACGCGCGGGCACGCGGCTCAGCAGCTTGCCCGGGATCGCCGGCTGCCCCCAGGGAAAGCTCCAGCGCGAATAGCCATAGTTCCATTTCGACACGAACAGGTAATCGCCCACCATCAGCCGCGGCAGCATCGATTCCGACGGGATCGAGAATGCCGAAAACACGAGGCTGCGGAACAGCCACACGATGATCGCCAGCTTCGCCAGGAAGCGCAGCGTATCGGTGGTCTCGGCAAGCCACCCTTGCGGGGCCGGCTTCTTGGATCGGATCGTGGCCATGCCCGCGGGCGTTGCGCAACCGCGTTTGCACGTCAAGCGGAGCCTATTACGCACCCTGCCGTCAATCTCATCCGTTCATGCTGAGCTTGTCGAAGCATCGCGCTTGGGCTTTACGCGCGGATAACGCCCCGTCGACAGGGTCAGGGCGAACGGATGGAGGTTTACATGGCCGACTGGACCGATATCGAGGCGCTTCCCTCCCCCCGGCTGACCGAGCTGTTCGACGCCGATCCCGATCGGCTCGCCCGTTTCTCGCTCGACGTGTCGGGCATTCATTTTGACTGGTCCAAGACCCACCTGACCGCCGACGCCGTCGCCGCGTTCGAGGCGCTGGCCAAGGCGCAGGACCTTGCCGGCAAACGTGAGGCGATGTTCGGCGGCGCGCATGTCAACGTGACCGAGGATCGCCCCGTCGAACACGCCGCCGAACGCGGCGAAGGCAACCCTGAATCGGTCGCGCGCGCGCGCCAGTTTCACGCCCGGATGCGCGCGCTGATCGACGCGATCGAGGCCGATGCGCTGGGCCCGGTCCGCCATGTCCTCCATATCGGCATCGGCGGATCGGCGCTGGGTCCCAACCTGCTGGTCGACGCATTGGGACGGGAGGATCGGCGATACGACGTCGCGATCGTCTCCAATGTCGATGGGGTCGCGCTGGAGGACGCGTTCGAACGCTTCGATCCCGCCGCGACGCTGATCGTGGTCGCGTCCAAGACCTTCACCACCACCGAGACGATGCTGAACGCCGACTCGGCGCTCGCCTGGATGAACGAACACGGCGTCGACGATCCCTATGGCCGCGTCATCGCGCTGACCGCGTCGCCCGACAAGGCGATCGAATGGGGCGTCGACGAAACCCGCGTGCTGCCCTTTGGCGAAGGCGTCGGCGGCCGCTATTCACTCTGGTCGTCGATCGGCTTCCCGGCCGCGATCGCGCTCGGCTGGGACCGGTTCGAGGAGCTGCTGGAGGGCGCCGCTGAGATGGACCGCCATTTCCGCCTCGCCGCGCTGCACGAGAACGCCCCCGCGCTCGCCGCATTCGCCGACCTTTATTATACGCAGGTGCGCAAGGCGCAGACGCGCGCGCCGTTCGCCTATGACGAACGGCTGCGGCTGCTGCCGAGCTATCTGCAGCAGCTCGAAATGGAATCGAATGGCAAGGGCGTGACCGTCGACGGCCAACCCGTCGGCCGCCCGACCGCGGCGATTACCTGGGGCGGGGTTGGCACCGATGCGCAGCATGCGGTGTTCCAGCTACTCCACCAGGGCACGCACCTGATCCCCGTCGAGTTCATCGCGGTGGTCGAAGGCGGCGACACGCTCGCCCCCGAACATCACCGCCAGCTCCTCCTCAACGCGTTCGCGCAAGGGGCCGCGCTGATGAAGGGCAAGACCGCGGACGACCCCGCGCGCAGCTATCCCGGCGACCGGCCCTCCTCCACCCTGCTCCTCGAACAGCTCGACGCGCGGACGCTGGGCGCGCTGATCGCCTTCTACGAACACCGCGTGTTCGTGTCGGGGGTGCTGCTCGGCATCAACTCGTTCGATCAGTTCGGCGTCGAGCTGGGCAAGGAAATGGCCAAGGCGGCGGCGCAAGGCGGCGGCGATTTCGACGCGTCCACGGCGGACCTGATCAGGCGCGCGGGTCTGGACTGAGCCTGCTCGCGCGCCTATGTGTATGAACAGCGGAGTTCATACACATGCGGACGAATATCGAGATCGATCCCGAGCTCATGGCGGAGGCCATGCGCGTGGGCGGCAAGCAGACCAAGCGCGAAACCGTGGAAGAAGCGTTGCGCACCTTCGTCCGGCTCGAGCGGCAGCAGGGTATTCGCAAGCTGCGGGGCAAGATCAGCTGGGTGGGCGATCTCGACGCCATGCGGCGCGATTGATCCTCGTCGATTCGGGCGTCTGGATCGATTATCTCGGCGGCACATCCACGCGCCAGGCAGAATGGCTCGATCACGCGCTTGGCACGCGGCGTGTTCTGGTCGGCGATCTGATGCTGACCGAAGTGCTGCAAGGCTGCCGCACCACGCGCGCCTTCAACGCGACGCGCGCCGAGCTGCTGGCATTTCCGATCCTGGAGATCGTCGATCGCGAGGTGGCGATCGAGGCCGCGCGCAGCTATCGCGTGTTGCGCGCGCGCGGCATCACCATTCGCAAGACGATCGACACGCTGATCGCGACCCGGTGCATCTTGGATAACATCCCCCTGCTCTTCTGCGACCGGGACTTTAATCCGTTCGTCGAGCATCTCGGCCTGCAATCGGCCTTAGCACCTGGAACCCACTAATGCCCCACGACTACGACCTTTTCGTCATCGGCGCGGGCTCGGGCGGGGTGCGCGCGAGCCGGGTCGCCGCCGCGCATGGAGCGCGCGTCGCGGTGGCGGAGGAATACCGCGTCGGCGGCACCTGCGTCATCCGCGGCTGCGTGCCCAAGAAGCTCCTGATCTATGGCGCGCATTTCGCCGAGGACCTGAAGGACGCGCGCCGGTTCGGCTGGGACGTGCCGGCGACCTGCGGCTTTTCCTGGCCGACACTGCGCGACAACGTCATGGCGGAGGTCGATCGCATCAATGCCGCCTACACGCAGACGCTGAACAACCACCGGGTCGAGATCATCAACAGCCGCGCCGTCGTCACCGGCCCCAACAGCGTGCGGCTGGCCGACGGCACGGAAAAGACCGCCACGACGATCCTGGTCGCGGTCGGCGCGCACGCGTCGATCCCCGATTGCGAGGGCCATGAACACGGCATCACCTCGAACGAGGTGTTCCACCTGGATGCGGTGCCCAGGCGCGTGCTGATCGCGGGTGCGGGCTATATCGCCAACGAGTTCGCCGGCATCTTTCATCAGCTCGGTGCCCATGTCATCCTGATGAACCGGTCCAAGGAAATCCTGCGCGGTTACGACCTCGCGATCCGCGACCGGCTGCTCCAGATCAGCATCATGAAGGGGTTGGAGTTCCGTTTCGACGCGACGTTCCAGGGCATCGAGAAGCTGGACGACGGGTGCCTGAAGGTGTCGATGACGGGCCATGATCCCGCTATCGTCGACCTGGTGCTGTTCGCCACCGGCCGCCTGCCCAACACTGCCGGGCTGGGTCTGGAATCGGCCGACGTGGCGCTCGACGCCAACGGCGCGGTGGTGGTCGACGCGGACAACCGTTCGACCTGTCCGTCGATCTACGCGGTCGGCGATGTCACGAACCGCATCCAGCTGACCCCGATCGCCATCCGCGAAGGCCAGGCCTTCGCCGACAACCTCTACGGGCCACAAGCCAATCGCGGCCGAACGCGCGTCGATTATGATTGCGTGCCGAGCGCGGTGTTCAGCCACCCCCCGATCGCCGGCGTCGGCCTGACCGAGGCACAGGCGCGCCAGCAGCTCGGATCGGTGAAGGTCTATTCCTCCGATTTCCGTCCCATGAAGAACGTGCTGGCCGGCCGCGACGAGCGCGCGCTGTACAAGATGGTGTGCGACGGGGAGACCGACCGCATCGTCGGCATCCACCTGATCGGCCCCGACGCCCCCGAAATCCTCCAGGGCGCGGCCGTCGCGGTCAAGGCGGGCCTGACCAAGGCGCAATTCGACGCCACGGTCGCGATCCACCCGACCATGGCCGAAGAGCTGGTGCTTCTTCGCTAGGGCGCAGGCGCGGCCACGCCCGCGCCGGTGCGCGCCAGCGCAGCGCCCAGCGCGGCCGGCGGGCCGGCAAAGCCGGACCCGTTCGACGTCAGCACCGGCTTTGCCGGTGCCAGAACCTGTTACCGCCCCACGAACCGCCCCGGACGCCGCTCCGCCACCGCGCGCACGCCTTCCGCGAAGTCCTCCGTCCGCTGCAGCCAGGCCTGTTCGGCAAGCTCGTGGTCGGTCTGCCGCTCGACCAGTGCGTGAAGGTCGCCGCGCAACGTCGCCCGCGTGGACGCGACCGCCAGCGGCGCACCCGCCGCGATCTCCCGCGCCAGGGCCAGCGCCGCCGCGTCCAGCTCCCCCGGCTCGACGACCTGATCGGCAAGCCCCCACGCCGCCGCCTCCGCAGCCCGGATACGCCGCGCTGTCAGACACATCAGCATTGCGCGCTGCCGCCCGATGACCCGCTCCAGCACCGCCGAGATGCCGAACCCGGGGTGAAAGCCGATCGCGACGAAATTGGCTACGAACTTGGCCTGCGTCGACGCCACCCGGAAATCGGCGACCAGCGCCAGCCCCAGCCCCGCGCCGACCGCCGCACCCTGGATCGCGGCGACCACCGGCGTTCGCACCGCGAACAGCCGCGCGGCGGCGACGTAGAACGGGTTGCGCCCGTCCCCCGGCACGCCGCCCGCGACGGGGTTGGCGTTGACCAGATCGGCCCCTGCGCAAAACACGCGCCCCTCCGATCGTAACACGATCGCGCGCACCCCCGGGTCGGCATCCACATCCGCGAACGCCGCCCCGATCGCCTCGATCGCGTCCTGATCGACGAAGTTGTGCGGCGGCCGCGCGAAGCTGATGATGGCGACATGGCCGTCGCGGCGGGTGTGGATGGTCATGCGCACTACCCTAGCGATAGAGCGCCCGCCGGGGAATGTTGCTCGATTGTCACAATTGCGACGAGTTTGTCGCAAGGGGTGGCAGGCCGGGGGCGACGGGCGTATCCCGGATGCACGGCGGTCCAGGCGCGACGATAGAGCGTGCCACATCGCCGTGGCAGGGCCGCGCCGGTCCTGTGCGGGAGAGGATGCCGGTGGCTCGCACCTACGTCTCCGTTCCTTCGCGGCCGCAAACGCGGGCGGCCGACGCACGTGCACGGCCGACCGACAGCAACGCCGCGCACGCGGCCGTCAGGGGACCATCATGAAGACCTTTTCCACCGTGGCGCTCCGCGCCGCGCTCGCCACCACGACGATCCTGGGATCGGCCGCGATGCTCGTCGCGCCGTCGCATGCGCAGACCAGCGTCGCCTCGATCCGCGGCACCGTAAGCGACAGCACGGGCGCTAGCGTGGGTGGCACCGTGGTCACCGCGGTATCGACTGCGACCAACCAGACGTTCCGCGTCACCAGCGGCCCCGACGGTGCGTACGCCCTTAATGGCCTGCGCCCGGGCAGCTACGAGATCACGGCGACCGGTGCCAATGGCGAGACGTTCAGCCAGGTCGTGACCGTCGGCATCGGCCAGTCCGCCTCGCTCGACATCGTGCTGGGCGCGGCGGCCGCCACCGATGCGGCCGGCGACACCGCGACCTTGGCCGCCAATGGCGGCGCGGGCGACATCGTGGTTGTCGGCAGCCAGCTCGTCGAGACCAAGACCAGCGAAGTCGCCACGAACGTCACCCAGGCGCAGATCCGCCGCCTGCCGCAGACCGACCGCAACTTCCTGAGCTTCGCCGCGCTCGCGCCGGGCGTTCGATACAACGACTCCGAAACCGACAAGGGTTTCTCGGCCGGCGCGCAGACCGCCAGCCAGGTCAACGTCTTCATCGACGGCGTGTCGCTCAAGAACAAGCTGCGCGAAGGCGGCGTCGCCGGTCAGCAGAACAGCCGCGGCAACCCGTTCGGCCAGCTCGCCGTGCAGGAATTCCGCGTCGCCACGCAGAACTACAAGGCCGAATACGAACAGGCCGGCTCCGCGATCATCACCGCGATCACCAAGTCGGGCACCAACGAGTTCCACGGCGAGGCGTTCGGCCAATATACCGACAAGTCACTGACGCAGAAGGCATTCCTCGACGTCCGCAACAACCGCGTCGAGCCCGCCTTCGAGCGCAAGCAGTACGGCATTTCGCTGGGCGGTCCGATCATCAAGGACAAGTTGTTCTTCTTCGGCGCCTATGAAGGCAATGACCAGGACCGCGCCTTCACCGTCGCCTCCAACGCCAGCGCCGCCCAGCGCGCCCGTTTCCAGACGCTCACTGGCCGCAACGTGAGCGACTTCGAAGGCAATTTCGTCAGCCCGTTCCGTGGCGACTTCTACTTTGGCAAGCTGACGCTGACGCCCAATTCTTCCGACGTCTTCGACCTGTCATTCAGCCGCCGTGAAGAGACCGACATCCAAGGCTTCGGTGGCAATACCAGCTTCGAAGCCGCTGAGAACAAACTCAACAAGATCGACACCTATCTGTACAAATGGACGCACAGCGGCGACGGTTTCGTAAATGAATTCAACGCCAATTATCTGAA
>DASVUT010000498.1:0-4293 GCA_036386955.1 Sphingomonas sp.
ACGTATCGGTCATGCCAAGTGGCGCGAAGATGCGGGTGGCGAGGAAGTCGTCCAGCGGCAGCCGCGAAACGCGCTGCACGACCGCGCCCAGGACATCGGTCGCGACCGAGTAGTTCCAGGCTGTTCCGGGCGAGAATTCCAGCGGTATGTTGCCGAGCGCCGCGACGAACCCATCGAGATCGAGATTGCCATGCCAAGCCTCGATCCGTGCCTCACGGTAGGCGGCATCGACGTTGGAGCGGTTCTGGAAACTGTAGGTCAGGCCCGAGGTGTGACGTAGCAGATCGATCATCCGCATCGGTTCGGCCGTGGGTTTGGTCGCGAACGGCACGCCGCCGCCGCCGCCATTGTACACGCCCACGCCTTTGAGTTCGGGCAGGACATGGTGGACAGGGGTATCGAGGGCGACCAGCCCTTGTTCCACCAGCATCATGAACGCGAGCGATGTCACCGGCTTGGTCATCGATGCGATGCGGAACAGCGACTGATGGTCGATGGCAGCGGTGCTGCCTTCGCGCGCGCAACCCTGGTGCGAGAAATGTGCGATCTCGCCATCGCGCGCGATCAGCAATTGCGCGTGGGGCAGCAGGCCGGTGTCGAGGTAGCGCGTCTTCACGAACGAATCGATGCGAGCTAGCCGATCGCCATCAAACCCGCCCGCTCCGGCCACCAGACCATACCTCCGCTTCGAAATGCTCGCGCCCCTATCGGCTTGAGCTGATCGCAAATCAACTCTAACCTTGAGGTCACGACAAAACCCGACCTTCAGTTTCAGTGGAGCAGCCGATGGCCAGCGAACCGATCCTTGCGCCCGGCCCATGCTGGCCCGCGATGGACATGGCTCAGGCGCGCGCTCTGCTGACCGCGCCCGGCGCGCGGTTCGAGATGGAGGAGGTAGTAATCCGCGGCGTGCGCACGCGCGTGTGGAAGAACGCACCCCCATCGCTTGCCTGGCTGGCGCAGGCCGCGCGGATGCATGGCGAGCGCGTCTTCATCGTCTATGAGGACGAACGCGTCACCTACATCGCGAACGCACGGGCGGTGGCGGCACTGGCGGCACATCTGGCGGCAGTGGGCGTGGAGAAGGGGGACCGTGTCGCGCTGGCGATGCGCAACTTGCCCGAATGGCCGGTCGCGTTCTTCGCGATCGTGTCGCTGGGCGCCATCGCGGTGCCGCTCAACGCGTGGTGGACGGCGGGCGAGCTGCACTATGGCCTGCACGATTCGGGAGCGCGTGTGGCCGTGGTCGATGCCGAGCGGCACGAGCGGCTCTCGGCGCACTATGGCGATCTGCCGCTGCTGAAGCATGTGCTCGTCACGCGGGCAACCGTGCCACTGGACGGGGTCGCCGCGCGGCTGGAGGAGGTGATCGGCACCCCGCATGACTGGGCTAGACTGCCCGAAATTCCTTTCCCGACCGTGGCGATCGCGCCTGACGACGACGCCACCATCTTCTACACGAGCGGCACCACCGGCGCGCCCAAGGGTGCGCTGGGCACGCACCGCAATCTGACCTCCAACATCCTGTCTTCGGGCTATTCGTCCGCACGCACCGCGCTTCGCCGGGGCGAGGCACCGCCGGAGCCCACGCCCAAGGTCATGTTGACGGTCATTCCCTTGTTCCATGTCACCGGCTGTTCGGCCGCGATGATGGGTGCGATCGCGACGGGTTCGACGATGATCTTCATGCGCCGTTGGGACGTGGTGCGCGCGATGGAGATCATCGAACGCGAGCGGGTGAACGTCACCGGCGGGGTGCCGACGATCGCGTGGCAGTTGCTCGAACATCCCGATCGCGCATCCTACAACCTGACGAGCCTGGAATCGATCGCCTATGGCGGTGCGCCCGCCGCGCCCGAGCTGGTCCGGCGCATCCACGCCGAGTTCGGCGCGCTGCCGGCGAGCGGCTGGGGCATGACGGAAACGACCGCGACGGTGACGCACCATGGCGGTGAGGATTATCTGGCGCGGCCCGACAGCGCGGGCCCGCCGGTCGCCACGGCCGACCTGAAGATCATGGCCAAGGACGGCGTGACCGAGATGCCCGTCGGCACGGTCGGGGAGCTGTGGGCACGCGGACCGATGATCGCGCGGGGCTATTGGAACCGACCCGAAGCGACAGCCGAGACCTTCGTCGACGGCTGGGTGCGCACGGGCGACCTGGCCAGGCTCGACGCGGAGGGCTTCTGCTTCATCGTCGACCGCGCCAAGGACATGGTCATCCGCGGCGGCGAGAACATTTACTCGACCGAGGTCGAAAATGTCCTCTACGCCCACCCGGCGGTGACCGACTGCGCGGTGATTGGGGTGCCGCATAGGACCTTGGGTGAGGAGCCGGTGGCGGTGGTGCATCTGGCACCGGGCGAGAGCGCCAGCGAAGCCGAGCTGCAGGCTTGGGTGAAGGAGCGGCTCGCGGCGTTCAAAATGCCCGTCGCGATCCGCTTCGTCGCGGAAACGCTGCCGCGCAATGGGAACGGCAAGATCATGAAGAAGGACCTGCGGGCCTTGTTCGCTTGACGCCCTAGCGCGACGGCGACCTGCTGCCGGCGACGACGGCCGCGACGGCGCTGGCCCAGCCAGCCAGGCGGGCGGCGCGGATGGCGTCGTCGAGCCGCGGTTCGAACCGCTCGACCGGGCCGCGCATCCGCGCAGCGTCGGCCAGGTCGCGGAACAGCCCCGCACCGACGCCGGCGAGCATGGCCGCGCCGAGCGCGGTGGTCTCGGTGAAGCGCGGGCGTTCGACGGGGAGAGCGAGGATGTCGGCGAGATCCTGCGCCATCCAGTCATTGGCGACCATGCCACCATCGATCCGCAACGTCTGCCAGGCCGCGCCGTCACCTGCGAAGGCGGTGGCGAGATCGCTCGTCTGGTAGCTCATCGCTTCCAGCGCGGCGCGGGCGATATGCGCGCGGTTGGCCGCGAAACTGAGACCCGTCAGCGACGCACGGGCATCGGGTTCCCACCAGGGCGCGCCAAGGCCGCTCAAGGCGGGGACGATATAAACGCCCGCCGTGTCGGCGACACTGCGCGCCAACGCCTCGCTCTCCGCCGCTGTCGCGAGGAGCCCGAGCGAGTCGCGAAGCCATTGCACCAGACTGCCCGCGACGAACACCGATCCTTCGATGGCATAGCTGCGTGCGCCGCCGATCTGCCATGCGACAGTGGACAACAGGCGGTGGTCAGACGGTTTGGGAACCGCGCCGACATGGGTGAGGACGAACGCGCCGGTGCCAAAGGTTGCCTTGGTCTGGCCGGGTGACAGGCACGCCTGCCCGATGGCAGCCGCCTGCTGATCGCCCGCGAGGCCGCAGATCAGGATGGAGCCGCCGAACGCGCGGGTCCGGCCGACCTCGCCCGCGCTATCCACGATCTGCGGCAGCGCGGCGCGGGGTACGCCGAACAGGTCGAGCAATCCGTCGTCCCACCCGCCCTCCAGCGCCATGAGCGCGGTGCGTGACGCATTCGTCGCGTCGGTGACATGGGACCCCGTCAGCTTCCAGACGAGCCAGCTTTCCACCGTCCCGATCGCCAGCCGCTCCCCCGCCGCGCGAAGCTCGGGCCACTCCGTCAAGGCCCAGGCGATCTTTGTCGCGGAGAAGTACGGGTCGAGTAGCAAGCCGCTGGTCGCCTGAACGCGTGGCTCGTGCCCCGCCTCGCGCAGCGCGCGGCATCGGTCGGCGGTGCGGCGATCCTGCCACACGATCGCGGGGCCCAGCGGTTCGCCCGTGACACGATCCCAGAGAACGACCGTTTCGCGTTGGTTGGCGATACCAATGCCACCGATCCGGTCGGCCCCGCCGGCCTGCGCGACCATGGCGGCGGTGACGCGCAGCGACTTGCGCCAGATCTCGGCGGCGTCATGCTCCACCCAGCCCGGACGCGGATAGGATTGCGTCAGCGTCGCGCTTTCGCTCGCCACGCACCGCCCGTCCAGCGCGAACAGCATCGCGCGGGTCGAGGTGGTGCCTGCGTCGATGACCAGCAGATGATCGCCCATCATCGACGTGTAGCCACAGTTACACGCGCCCGGAAAGCCGCTAGCATAGAAGGCATGACCACCATGATCGACGATGCCGCGCAGACGACCCTGACCGAGCCCGGTACCGAGGAGGTCGAGGAAACATCATCGGAGGCGAAGCGGCGCGACCGGTTGCTAGCGGCACTGACGCTGATCGCGGGGGTGGGATTGATGATTGGCATCCCCTTCGCCTTGAAGGAAGGGGCCGAGTTCTTCCTGCCGATGACGGCGGCGCTGGTTATTGCTGTGGCGCTGGTGCCAGTGCTCGAATGGCT
>DASVUT010000499.1:0-8831 GCA_036386955.1 Sphingomonas sp.
TGCTCAACACCGCGGCTACAGATCGAACGCTCTCGCCCGCCAACACCCGCGCAACCGCTCGCTCACGCAGGTCCATCGAATACGGTCTGCTCATCCCTGCCGACCTCCATCCCGGCCAACAGCTTGAATCACACATCAACCCCAGTGTGAATCCCTCATCGATTCACTCCAACGTCATCCCGCTCTAGATGTTTGGTCCCGGCATTTGGTGGAGCGGGTTTGATGTGAAGCGGGCGGGCTCGGTCTGCCATACTTTGCACATGGCCTCATAGGGGGTGAGCCCGCGGAGCGTCTTGAGCCTGCGCCCAAAGTTGTATGCATCGACGAAGTCGCTGAGGTGCTGCCGGAGCTGATCGTGGCTGTCGTAGTGGTAGCGCTTGACGGTTGCGTCCTTGATGGTGCGGTTCATCCGCTCGACCTGACCGTTGGTCCAAGGATGCTTCGGCTTGGTGAGCCGGTGGTCGATGTCGTTTTGAGCGCAGGCAAGTTCAAACGAATGAGCACGGAAGAGTTCGCCGTTGGCGATCGCCTCCTTGATGAGCGGCACGGCGGAGCCGCCGGCTCCGGGCGTGGTGAAGTGGATGCCGTTGTCGGTCAGAACGGTGTGCACCTTGTACGGGACCGCCGCGATCAGGTGCTGCAGGAAGTCTCCCGACACCCTAGTGGTGGCCTTCTCGTGCAGCTCGACGAACGCGAACTTGGAGGTGCGGTCGATGGCGACGAACAGATAGAGCTTGCCCTGCTCGGTCCTGACCTCGGCGATGTCGATGTGGAAATAACCGATCGGATAGGACTTGAACTTGTGCTTGGCCGGCTTGTCGCCTTCGACCTCGGGCAAGCGGCTGATGCCGTGGCGCTGGAGGCAGCGGTGCAGCGACGACCTGGTCAGGTGCGGGACGGTGGCCTGAAGCGCGTAGAGGCAATCGTCGAGCGGCAGCAGGGTATGGCGGCGGAACGCGACCACCACCGCCTCCTCCTCGATCGACAGCGAGGTTGATCTTGGGTCCTTCGGACCCGTCGGCAGATCGGCCGTCGACCTGCGCTTCTTCCACTTGGCGATCGTCTTCTGGTTGACCCCATGCCGCCTGGCCAGTGCCCTCAGGCTCTCTTGACTATGCTGTATCGCTCGACGGACTGCCTCAGTCGTCGTGGCGCTCCCATGGAGTACCTGGCCCATAATGCCTCCTTCCACTCGCTTGTGGATGATGCACCATCAAAGCCCGGGATCAAACATCTAGTGCTCGATACCACCGATTGCCGGTGCCACCCCGGCGAAGGCCGGGGGCCAGCCGCGGCGACGTCGTAAGCGGGCGCGTCTCCGCTTCCCTACGCATCCTGGCTGGACCCCGACCTTCGCCGGGGTGGCACCAGGGCCGGCGGATCAGATCGCGTGACCCTCCGTATCGCGCAGCACCTCGCGCCGGCCGACATGGTCGGGGCGCCCGACGATGCCGTCCTTCTCCATCCGCTCGATCAGCCTTGCGGCGGAGTTATAGCCGATGCGCAACTGACGCTGGAGCCAGGAGGTCGACGCCTTTTGTGATTCGCACACCAGCTGGATGGCGGAGCGATATTGCTGGTCCTCCGCCGAATCCTCGCCCGAGGGCGCGCCGTCGAGGACGAAGCTTTCGTCGGGTTCCTCGGTGACCGAGGTGATGTAGTCGGGCTGACCCTGCGCCCGCCAATGATCGGCGACCGCGCGCACCTCGTCGTCGGACACGAAGGGACCATGGACGCGGACGATGCCCTTGCCGCCGGGCATGTAGAGCATGTCACCCTTGCCCAGCAGCTGTTCGGCACCCTGTTCGCCCAGGATGGTGCGGCTGTCGATCTTGGACGTGACGTGGAAGCTGATCCGCGTCGGCAAATTGGCCTTGATGACGCCGGTGATGACATCGACCGATGGACGCTGCGTCGCCATGATCAGGTGGATGCCCGCCGCACGCGCCTTCTGCGCCAGCCGCTGGATCAGGAACTCGACCTCCTTGCCGGCGGTCATCATCAGGTCGGCAAGCTCGTCGACGATCACCACGATCTGCGGCAGCACGTCATATTCGAGCTTTTCCTCCTCCCACACCGGCTGGCCCGTATCGGGGTGGTAGCCGGTCTGAACCTTGCGCCCGAGCGGCTGGCCCTTGGCACGCGCCGCGCGGACCTTGTCGTTGAAGCCCGCGAGCGAGCGCACGCCGACCGAGCTCATCTGGCGATAGCGATCCTCCATCTGCTCCACGGCCCATTTCAGAGCCCGGACCGCCTTGGCGGGGTCGGTGACGACGGGCGACAGCAGGTGGGGGATATCCTCATACATGCTCAGTTCGAGCATCTTGGGATCGATCATGATCATGCGGCACTGATCGGGGGTCAGCCGGTAGAGCAGCGACAGGATCATGCAGTTGAGGCCGACGGACTTGCCCGACCCGGTGGTGCCCGCGACGAGCAGATGCGGCATGGGTGCCAGGTCCGCGATCACGGGGTCGCCGGCGATGTTCTTGCCCAGGATGATCGGAAGCTGCGCCGATTGATCCTCGAAGGTCTGGCTGCCGACGAGTTCGTGGAGCGCGACCGGTTCGCGTCGCACATTGGGCAGCTCGATACCGATGACGTTGCGGCCCGGGATTACCGCGACGCGTGCCGAGATCGCCGACATGTTGCGCGCGATGTCGTCGGCCAGCTGGATGACGCGGTTGGCCTTGATGCCGGGCGCGGGTTCCAGTTCGTACATGGTCACGACCGGGCCGGGGCGAACCTCCACGATCGAACCCTTGACGTGAAAGTCGTCGAGCACGTTTTCGAGCAGGCGGGCATTGCGTTCCAGCGCGGCCTTGTCGACCGAGCCGGCGGGCACGGGCGGCGGTTCGGCGAGCAGATCGATCGAGGGCAGGGTGTAGTTGTCACGCAGGTCGAGCCGCGGCTGCGGCTTGGTGCGGGCAGCCGAGGGCGCGAGGCTGCGGTCGGCGATGACGGGTGCGGGCCTATCGTCCGGCTCGGCGACGGCGCGCGGCATCACGGGCTTGCGCATCAAGGTCAGCGGCTCGTCGGAGTCGTCGATCGGCGCAGGCGTTGCGCGGCGGCGACGCCAAGGCCGCGTGCCCAATTCGAGCTCCAGGCTCTTTGCCCAGATGATCGCGCCGACGACGCCTGCGAGCAGCCCGAGCGCGCGGCCACCCCATAGCACTGCGAGCGGTTCGCCCGTCAGCGCCAGCGCACCCTGCGCGGCGCTGGCGACGCCCCAGCCGACCAAACCGCCCCATCCGGCGGGCAGGGCCAGAACGGACGCCGGCGACACGAACGACAAGGCGGTGGCCATGAGCGCGACGCCGACGCTGGCGCGCGCGAGCATGCGGCCCCAACGGCCCGCAGGCTGATCGCGCCACAGCCGAAGCGCCACGATCGGCAGCACCGGTATCAGCAAGGCGACCGCCGGCCCGAGCGCGGCCAGCGCCAGATCCGCGAACCACGCGCCGGGCAGCCCGATCAGGTTGCGCGCGACGCCGCCCGATGCGGTGTTCAACGCCGGATCACTGGGACGATAGCTCGCCAAGGCGAGCGCCAGCAGCAGCGCGGCGGCGAAGAGCGTGATCGCGGTCATCAGCGCGCCGCTGCGCACCGCGCCCGCCTTCACCGACTCGCGCCACAAGACCGGCTGCGCCTGGCTCGCCATCGTCGGATCATCCCAGCATGTTCGATAAAACCGGTTAATGATCCGCTGTCCGATGCCGTCCGTCAAGCCGAGCGGCGTTGGCACGGTCGCGGAGCGGGCGTAGAGCGGCACGATGGACACACATTCCGACGTGATCAGCCGGGCCGACCCGATCAGCCTGGCCGACGTGATCATCCTGGGTAGCGGCCTGGTCGGCGCGACATTGGCGCTGGCGCTGAACGCGCACGGGGTCACCAGCATCGTGATCGATCCGGCCGACCCGGCGATGACCTTGTCGCCCACGTTCGATGGGCGGGCGTCGGCCGTGGCCAGCGCGAGCCACCGCATGCTCGACATGATCGGCGTCGGAGCCGCGCTGCAAGGCTATGGATGTCCCATCCGGCACATCCGCGTCGCCGACGGGTTGAAGCCCGGCAAGCTCGACTTCAAACCCGATGAGCGCGACGACCCTCTGGGCGTCATGTACGAGAACAAGCGGCTGCGCCGCGCGCTGTTCGATGCCGTGACGCAAGCGCCGCATATCGATCTGCGCATGAAGACCCAGGCGGTGGCGCAGGAGCGTGGGTCCACCGGCGTGACGGTGACGCTGGACAGCGGCGATGTCATCCGGGCCCCGCTGCTGGTCGCGGCCGAAGGGCGCCGGTCGCCGACGCGCGAGGCGGCGGGGATCACCATCGCCCGGTGGCAATATGATCATGCCGCGATCGTGGGGGCGTTCCATCACGAGCGCCCGCACGACAATGTCGCGTTCGAGATATTCTATCCCGCCGGGCCGTTCGCGCTGTTGCCGCTGATCGACGATGAACATGGCCATCGATCCGCGATCGTGTGGACCGTCGCGGCGCGCGATGCGGCGGGGATGCTGAAACTGGGCGACCGCGGGTTCCTGGCGGAGGCGGAAAAGCGGATGGGCGGCTTCCTGGGTACCCTGTCGCATGCAAGCCCGCGCGCGAGTTATCCGCTGGGGTTCCACCATGCCGCGACGATCACGGCCGAACGGCTGGTGCTGGTCGGCGATGCGGCGCATGGCATCCATCCGATCGCGGGGCAGGGGCTGAACCTGGGGTTCCGCGATGTCGCCGCGCTGGCCGAGGTGCTGGTGGAGGGCAAGCGTACGGGGCTGGACCTGGGCGATGCGGCATTGCTCGCGCGGTATCAGCGGTGGCGCGGGCTCGACACCTTCATGGTCGCGGCCGCCACCGATTCGCTCAACCGGCTATTCGGCATCCCCGGCAGCGCGGCGAGCGCGGTGCGGCGGATCGGGATCGCCGCGGTCGACCATGTCCCTGCGCTCAAGAACCGTTTCATGGCCGAAGCGCGCGGCGAGACGGGGACGCTTCCCAAGCTGTTGCAGGGCGTGCCGGTCTAGGAACAGGTTCAGTGGCCGTTCAAGCCGTGGCGGCTTAAGGGGGATGCATGAGACACATCCTTCTTCCGATCGCCGCGGCATGCGTCGCCGCCGCTCCGGCCGCTGCCCCCGCCCAGCAACAGCAGGTGCAGTTGCCGGCCATCCAGGCGCATCTGCGCGCGCTGACTACTATGACGGCCGATTTCACGCAGACCGACCGCAACGGCAAGGTGCTGACGGGTACGCTGACGATGAAGCAGCCCGGGCGCGTGCGGTTCCAGTATGAAAAAGGCGTGCCGCTGCTGATCGTGGCGGAGGGCGGCGCGCTGACCTTTGTCGATTATTCGGTCAAGCAGGTGCAGCGTTGGCCGATCCGCAATTCGCCGCTGGGTGTCCTGCTCGATCCGTCGCGCGACCTGTCGCGGTTCGCCACCGTGGTGCCGGGCGGCGACGGGCGGCTGATTTCGGTCGAGGCGCGTGATGCGGCGCACCCGGAATATGGTCGCATCACGTTGGTGTTCGCGCGCGGGGCGGGCCCGGCGGGACTCGTGCTGCAGGGATGGGTGGCGCTGGACAGCCAGAACAACCGCACCACCATCCGCTTGTCGAACCATCGGTTCGGCGAAGCCGTGGCGGACAGCGCGTTCCGGTGGAGCGATCCGCGACGAAGCGGTGCGCGCCGATGATGAATCGAAACGGTGCGTTTCCCGGTATTTAGCGGAACACCGGGTTCATTCATCCGCGCGACAGGTTGGGGAGACTAAAGCCGGTCTCGCGGACGCGGGGCGTTCGGGGTTTCCCCCCTGTTGCCCGGATCGACCTCGTTTCCCGCCTGCGTGACGAACGCTAGGTCGGCCCTCGCTCCATGCCCCCGGAGCGGGGGCCTTTTGCGTTTCGGGCTGCTTTGCGGACGCGCGCGCGATATCCTGGGCTCCAAACCCGATCACGGCCAATGGTCGGGATCGCCCGGTGGGCGACCGCTTCGCGGCGGGCCATATCTGGCGCACGCGTGCGTTGCTTGTCGGTTACGATGCTATGGCATCGCGCCCTCCGCGCGCCTTCCCGTGCGCCAGATGTGACTTCGTCACGACCGTTGTCGTGATCGGGTTTGGACCCTAAGCGCGGCACGGTGAAGATCGTATCCTGGAACATTAACTCGGTCCGCTTTCGTCTCGCCATTGTCGAGCAGTTCCTGCGCGAAGCCGATCCCGACATTCTGTGCCTGCAGGAAACCAAGGTCGTCGACGAGGATTTCCCCGCCGACGCCTTCCGGGCGCTCGGCTATCAGCACATCCAGGTCCATGGCCAGCGGATGCATCACGGCGTCGCGATCGTGTCGCGGGTGCCGATCGAGGCCGATGACCGGCTCGACTGGCAGGACACTCGCGAGGCGCGGCATCTGGGGGTGCGGCTGCCGGGCGGTGTGCGGCTGGAGAATGTCTATGTGCCCGCAGGCGGCGATGTGCCCGACCGCGAGGTGAACTCCAAATTCGGACAGAAGCTCGATTTCGTCGAGCGGATGACGCGCTGGTCCGAGGCGCTGAGCGGGCCGACGATCCTGGTCGGCGATTTCAACATCGCGCCGCTGCCCGAGGATGTGTGGAGCCACAAGCAGTTGCTGGACGTGGTGAGCCATACGCCGATCGAGGTCGCGGCGCTCGCGCGGCTGCAGGCGGCGGGCGATTGGGTCGATCTGGGGCGGCATTTCCACCCCGCGCCGGCGCGGCTGCACACGTGGTGGAGCTACCGGGCCAAGGACTGGGCGGCGTCGGACCGCGGGCGCAGGCTGGATCACATGTGGGCGACGCCCGACGTGGCGGTGGCCGCGACTGCGCACACCGTGTTCGAGCCGTGCCGCAATTGGCTGAAGCCATCGGATCACGTGCCAATCATGACCGAGTTCGCATGGTAAGGGCCGGCCGCGACGCGGCGCGCGCGATCGATGCGCTGCGGCGGGGCTGGCCGATCGCCATTGCAGGCCCGGGGGAGGATCCGCTGGTGCTGCTGGCGGTGGAGACCGCCGATGCGGGGGTGCTGGAGGACTTCGCGCAAGGGGGGGCGTGTCCGTTGCTGATCTCCAGCGGGCGCGCGGCGACGTTGAAGCTGACCAACCAGCTCGCCGCCGCCGACCCCGATCTGCCGGTGGTGATCGAGCCGGTGCCTTGGCTCGACTTCGACACCGCGACGGCGCTCGCGGACCCGCAATTCGACCTGGCGATGCCGATGAAGGGGCCGTTCCGCACCGAGCCGATCGCGAGCCCGGCGGCGGCGCTGGCGGCGATCAGGCTCGCGCGCATCGCGGGGTTGCTGCCCGCCTTCTTCATCGGCGGGACCGATCCCGAGGTGACGATCGCGCCCGAGGCGATCGACGCGCATGTCTCGGGCGCGCTGGTGATCGCGACGCGGGCGCGGCTGCCCGTCGAAGGGGCCGAGGACGCCGAGATCGTCGTGTTCCGCGCGCGCGACAGCAGCGACGAGCATGTCGCGCTGCTGATCGGGCAACCCGATGGCGCGCCGCCGCTGGTTCGGGTGCATAGCGAATGCCTGACCGGCGATGTGCTCGGCAGCCTGAAATGCGACTGCGGGCCGCAATTGAGCGGTGCGATCGCCGCCATCCGCGCGAGCGGCTGGGGCATGGTACTGTATCTGCGTCAGGAGGGGCGCGGGATCGGGCTAGTCAACAAGCTGCGCGCGTACCGGTTGCAGGATCAGGGGTACGATACGGTCGACGCCAATGTGCGGCTGGGCTTTGCGATCGACGCGCGCGATTTCCGAGTGGCGGCGCGGATGCTGGAGCTGCTGGGGCAGGCGCGAGTGCGATTGCTGACCAACAATCCCGACAAGGTGGCGGGGCTGGAGGCGGCGGGGATCGCCGTCACCGAGCGGGTGCCGCATGTCCTGCCGGCCAATCCGCACAATCAGCGCTATCTAGCGACCAAGCGCGACCGGACGGGGCATCAACTGTGACCATACTGGTCGTGCTGTTCGGCGCGGCCGTGCGCGCGGACGGTAGTGCCAGCCCGACGCTGGCGCGGCGGATCGGCTATGCCGCGGCCACGATGGAGCGCGAGGCGGGGGCGCTGCTATTCTGTTCGGGCGGCGTGGGGCGCCACCCGCCGTCGGAAGCGGCGGTGATGGCGGCGATGCTGACGGGCACGGTACCCAGCGATCGGATCATCCTGGACGAGGTGAGCGCCGACACACTGCAGACGGTGCGCGCTGCCAGCGCCTTTGCGCGGGCGCGGGGGATCACGCGGGTGCTGACATGCACCGGCGGCTATCACCAGCCGCGGGTGCGGATGCTGTTCCGGCTGTTCGGGCTGCGCACGCGTGCGGTGCCGATGCCCCGGCGGGGTGCGCGCCGCCAGATGTGGCGGATGCGGATGCGCGAGGCGGCGGCGATCCCGTATGATCTCGTCGCGGGTACTGCCGCGGCCCTGCGCGACAGGCGTTAGCCGCGGGAATTAGGCCAAGTTCAGGAAGCGATCAGGCGCGCGACCTCCGCAAAATCGGCAGCGATCGCATCGACCCCGATCGCGCGCAGGCGGGCGGCGTGATCGGGCGGGCAGTGAGTGCCCGCGCACAGGCCGATGACATAGGCACCCGACGCGACCGCGCCCGTCGCGCCGACGGGCGAATCCTCGATGATCGCGCAATCCTCGATCGCGACGCCCAGCGCGCCGGCGGCGTGGAGGTAGAGATCGGGTGCCGGTTTGCCGCGCGTGACATGTTCGCGGCCGGAATAAAGATGGTCGCCGAACGCATCGCGCACGCCGATGTGTTCGAGGTGGCGCGCGATCCACGCCGTCGAGCTGGACGAGA